>CAJAYO010000264.1 GCA_903948415.1 uncultured Opitutia bacterium
CCCTCTCCGCTGTGCCCCAGGAATCGCCGAAATTCTCCGCCGCCGCGGCGGCGAACGGGAGCACGCCCATCGAGATGATCAAGCGGAAGTTCATGGTGTTGCGGTGAGGTGGTATTCGATGCGCAGCTCCCCGCGCACGGGCAGCAGGAGTTCCTTCCCTTCGCCGGCAGGGCGTACGAGCGGTTCGGAGGGCAGACGCACGCGCAGGTTCTGGCCGACGGCAAACTCATGGCCTCCGCGAGGCTCGATGAGTTTGTCGGTTGCCACCCGGAAGTGCAGGCCCGCCGGAGGCGCGGCGGGGAACTTCAGGGTCCGTTCGATGAACACTCTCCCGCCCGGGTCGCGGCGTTCGAGGAAGAAATCCTCCACGGAAACACCCTCCACGGAATAGCGGAGTGTGGGGCGTTGCTGCGCGTCGAGCGTGTAACCCGTGAACGCATGCGGCGAGGGGCGCGGCGTGGCATCGGGAGCCGGCCAGGCGGCGTCGGGAGAGTCGAGCACCGCAAACGCGGGGCCGGGCGGGAAAGTGGTGGTGTCCTTGCCGAGGATGCGCGCCTGACCCGCGCCCTGGCCGCGCCAGAGGGCGGAGGCCTCGATGAACCCGCCGCTCCAGATCGAGCCAAGCCGCATCTGGCCCGCGTCGAAGGACAGGTTGATGCCGCCCGGATAACCCACGCCGATGCCGCGCTTGCCGATGCCGGGGAACGCGCGCCGGATGATGACCGCCTCATCCGTCACCGGGATGACGAGGGGCTCCAGCACCAAGCCCTGCGGCTCACGCGCCTCGGGACCGCGCTCAAGATATTGCCAGAGCACGTCGCGCTGCTGGCCGGAGTCGCCGCCGAGCACATCGGGCAAAGGCGATTTCCCGTCCGGCCAAAAGCCCGGCATGATCGTGAGCGGCGCGAACCGCTGCGGATTGGCGAGGAAATGGTGGAACCAGGTTTCCTCGAGCCGCTCGGTCATGGTCGTCAAGTCCAGCGCGCGGATGGGCGCGGCGCTCTTCCCGCGGAAGGTATGGCAGGCGATGCAGTTGAAGGCCTTGCTGCCGGCGAGTTCGCGTCCGATCTCGTGCGGCTTGTCGCCCTTGGCGACGCGCGTGAACTCTGCAGGGGGCAAGGTGTCGACCTGCTTGAGCCAGTGGGCGAGCGGCTCGGCGTTGGCCGCGCCAAACTTCGGCATCCGCGTGTTGAGATACGGCCGCGCGGACGCGCCGTTCACGACCACCTCGCGGAGCCAGTCGCGTTTGAGCTTCGCGCCGACGCCCGTGAGCGGCGGTGGCAGGCGGCCTTGGTCGCCGAGGTTCTCGTCCTTACCGGTGAAGTGGGCGTTGCGGTTCGCGGGCACACCGCCGAGTTCGTCGCGCTGGTGGCAAGCGAGGCAGTTCAAGCGGGTGAGTGAAAGTTCGACGTTCTCGGCGGCACTCAACGGCTCCTCCGGCGCCGCGAGCGCGGCGCGCACCGCCGTGCGTTGCGCGTCCGACAGCGAATACTGCGGCCATGCGCCGGGCTGGGCCGACAGGCACCCGCGCCCGGGGCGGACTTGGTCCAACGCCGCGAGGGCCGGCCGAGTGCGCGGGCCGTCGACCGTGTGACACGCGTCGCAGCGGTGTTGGGTGAACAGCATCTTGCCGCGCGCGGCAAGGTGCGGGTCGGGGCGGAAGGCGGGCGGAGGCGCCGTCTGGTCGCGCAGGAGGTAGCTCGCGATATCCACCGCCTCGAAGTGGTCGAGCTTCGCGTCCGGCATCCGGCCGCCGGGCCGAACCGCCAGCGGGTCTTCGAGAAATTTCGCGAGGCTGGCGAGGGAATACTTCGCCGCCACCGGCCCGAGCGGCACCGAGTCCGCGAGCGGCGTCTCCGGCGAGTGGCACGCGACGCAACCGACCGAGTGATACAGATTCCGTCCGCGCTCGACGGCCGGGGGCGCGGGCGGCGTGAAGGTCGGCGACGCGCCGCCGAGCGTGGCGAGGTAATGCGCGAGCGCGTCCGCCGTGGCGGTGCGTTCGGCCGCAGGCAAATGGCCGAGCACATCGGGCATCGTGGTGCCGGGCTTGGTGGCGGCGGGGTTGGCGATGAATTCGCGCAGATGGGCGCCGTGCGCCCGCGCGCCAACAGCGGAGAGGTCCGGGCCTGGCTTCGCCGCCAAATCCGGGCGCGCCGTGGCGTGACACGCCGCACAGCTGAGCTCGCTGAGCAGCACCGCGCCGGAGATTCTGGGCGTAGTTTTCTCGGGCCGCGTCAACCCGCCGATGACCGGCGGCGCCACGCCGGCGGCGCCCGTGGCGAACGGCAGCGCGGCGAGGATGATGGCAAGGAGCGGCTTCATGTTCGCCCGGTCACTGGGCCGGCTCCCAGATTTTCATGAGCAAGTCGTGGAGCGCGGGATCGTGCGCCTTGAGCTCGGCGCGGACGAAGGGGTAAAAATCGTTCCGGTAGAAAAACGCCTCCGTGCCCTCGGCGAAATACTCCTGGCGCGTGGTCAGGCCGTAGTGCTTCACCGTTTTGCCCGTGTGCGCGAGGACGCTTTCGTAATGGCCCGCCGCCTTTGCCTTCTCGTAGGCCGCGATGATTTCCGGGCGGTCGAAACTCAGGATCTGGTCGTGATAGGCGTGGGCCAGCTCGTGGAGCACCACGGCGGGGTGCTTGAGCATCTGCTCGCGCGAGAGCAGGTCGCGCGCCTGCGGGATGTGCACCTTGCGCGCGAGGCGCGGGTCATGGCGGTTCGCCACCAGCCAGTCGCGGCTCGGATGGTATTGTTTGGACTTGAGCGTCGGGTGGCTGTGCTCGATCCAGATTTCCAGCTTCTGCATTTTCTCCAACGGCCCCGCGGGGATGAGGATTTTGATGCGCTGCAAATGGTTCGCGAGCATCGCCAGCGCCTTCGCGCCTTCCTCGCGATGCTCGCCGTCCAGCAACGCCGGTTCGACGTGAACCTTCCAGCCTTCGATGTCGCGTTCGACGGGATCGAAGCGGACGGCGCCCATGGGCTTCGCCGGGGCTGGCTTCTCCATGGGCCGCGGGGTGGCGTTGGCCGCATCACTGCGGGTCTGTGCTTTCTCTCGGATCAGGGCTTTCAACTTCGCCAGCCGATCGGGCCACACGAACGCCGGCGCCTTCGCCGGATCATAGCCCGCCATGTGACCAGTGAGGCGCGTGGTGGGCTTGGTGTATTTCAACTCGGTGTCACCAAAAACCTCCCTGCACATAGCGGCGAGGCCGGGATCGTATTCGAGCAGCTCGGCGCGCGTGTTGACGTGATTGTGGTCGTGGTCGTTCTCCCGGTTGTCATCAAACCAGCTCTGCACGCCCTCCGCGAAATACTCGTAATGATTCACGCTCGCGTATTTGCCCTTCCATAACCCGGCCTTCATCGCGGCGTCATAGGAGGCCTTGACCCGGCTGTCGAACGTAGGGTCCACGTTCGACAAGCCGCGCAGGTGCATGTTGTGCGCGAACTCATGGATGAGGATGTTCTCCTTCGCGTAAGGATCGCCGACGTAGGCGAGCAGGTTTTCCTCGGCGCAGGAACAGAACGGATCCGTCGTGCTGCCGCCCATGCCGCGCGCGCGTGCATCGCGGTAATCGCGGGCAGAAACCCCGGGAAAGTCCGGCACCGGTTTCGCCGCCATCCATTGCCACTCCGGCTGGTCGCAGGTGAACTCGTTCCACGCGAGGATGGAGAGGCGCGCGCCGCTTTGGATCATCGCCGCGCGCACGTCGGGGCGTTTGGCCAGCATCAAGTCCACAAGATAGGCGGCCTCCTTGAGCGCGTAGGGGTTCACCTGGGCCGATGCCACGATCGGGAAACCGCCCGCGCTCACCCGTTGCGTGTAGAATGCCGGCACGCCGTCCTTGTTCGGCGGATCAAAACGAAACCCCTGCACCAGCACCTGGCTGGTGACGACGCGCTCGGCTTGGTCGTCGCGGCCAACGATCGCGAAGCGGTGGCCGAGTGTGGTCGTGATGACCGTGTTCGCACCCGGTGCGACAGAGCCGTTCGGCACGCGCTCGGTGTCGCTCTTGAGCCAGAAGATTTCCGCGGACTGCGCGCTCCCGTTGATGATCTGGAGCCGAGGGCGGACCGTTTGGCTTGGGTTGCCCGGTGTGGCCGAGCGTGTCGTGCACACTCCCCCGAGAAGAAGGAGGAGCGCGATGCAGGGGAATTTCATGAATCGGGGGGGGGCGGTGTCGGAGTTTACTTCGCCGCTTGGCGAACCGGCAGCCGAGCGTCGGTTTGCCGCAGCCACGCATCAAGCTTGTCCTTGAGCCGCCGGACAATTTCCGGGTGTTGACGCGACAGGTTCTCTTCCTCGCCGAGGTCGCTGGAGAGCCGATAGAGCTCGAGATCACCGTTGTCGTAGTAGGTGATGAGTTTGAACTCCCCTTCACGAATCGCGCTGCCGAGACGGTTTTTCCGGTGGAAGGCGTAGTTGGGGTAGTGGAAGAAGAGGGCGTCGCGGTCGAAGCCGGGTTTCTGCTCGAACAAGGGGATCAGGCTGAGCCCATCCAACGTGCTGCCAGGCGCCGGCTGCAGGCCGGCGGCTGCGAGCAGCGTGGGGTGACAGTCCGTGCTGATGACGGGGGTGGAGCAGATGGATCCGGCCGGCACCCTTCCCGGCCAGCGGACGATCCACGGCACGCGGATGCCGCCCTCATAGAGCATGCCCTTGAGGCCGCGCAGCGGCCGGTTGTCGCCGTTGTATCCGCCATTGTCCGACTTGAAGAGGATCAGCGTGTTGTCGCGCAGCCCCGCCTCATCGAGCTGCCTGAGGAAGCGCCCGATGGCGGCGTCCATGCCCTCGATCATCGCCGCGTAAACCGGATCTTTCACCCCCGTGCGCTGCCGGTATTTCGCGATCAGCTCGGCGGGCGCCTGCATCGGGTAGTGAACGGAGTAAGGCCACCAATTCAGAAAGAACGGACGATCCCGGTTGCGGCGGACAAAGTTCATCGCCTCGTCGGCCAGCCGCTGCGGCAAGTATTCCCCCGCTTCGCCATCCTTGAGCGTGGGGTTGCGATACGGGGAAAAGTAGCTGGACGGTCCCCCGCCCGAGTTGCCTCCGATATTCACGTCGAAGCCCTGCTTCTCGGGATAGAAGTCGCGCTGGTCGAGCTTCTCGGTGGCGCGTGGGTTGACATACGACAGATGCCACTTGCCCACGTGACCGGTGGCGTAGCCGGCCGCGGACAAGCGCTCGGCGATGGTCGTGGAGGAAAGCGCGAGCTGGCGGACGGTCTCGGGCTCCTGCAGATCGGAGCCGGGCAGCGAGAATCCGTCCGGATTGCCCGGGGCATGATTGGTGAGCCGCAATCGCGCCGGGGCCAGCCCGGTCATC
>CAJAYO010000265.1 GCA_903948415.1 uncultured Opitutia bacterium
GCTGAATCAGGCCATTTCCAAGTTGGAGTCGGCCACTGGGCTCAAGGCGTCTGCGGTGAAACCCGCGAAACCCGCGGTGAAACTCGCGAAACCCGCGGTGAAAACGAAAACGGCGGCCCCGGTCGCGGCGGTCCCGGTCGCGGCGGCCGCGCCCGCGGTGAAGCCCGTGCCCACCAAGCCCGTCGTCACGACGGTCACGGCCCAGATCGACATCGGTTTTGGCAACGCGCTGTTCCTCCGCGGTGAAGGCGCCGGCCTGAACTGGGACACGGGCCTGTTGATGACCTGCGTGAACGACCACCAGTGGTCGGTGGTGCTCGGCGAGTCGGCCCGTCCCATCGTGTTCAAATTTCTCGTCAACGATCTGAGCTGGAGCGCCGGGGAAGATTACTCGGTCGCGGCGGGCAGCAGCGTGACGCTGGTGCCCACGTTCTAAAATCCGAAGGTTTGGTGCGCTACGGGGCGGCGGGAGCCTGCTCCGGGCTTTTCCGATCGGGATTCAGGGCGAGCAGTCGTTCCTGAATCAACGCGGCGGCCGCGTCGCGGTCGGTGAGTTGGTCGCTCATGATGACCTCGCAGCGCATCCGCACGCGTGAAAACGGCCGAGGAATGCAAAAGCGGTCCCAACTGCGCAATTGCCAGGTGGACTCGAATTCCGCGCCCACGAGCAGCAGCGGGGCCCGGGTGCGGCGGGCCACGATGATACTGCCCGGTTTGAGGGCGTAGAGCGGTCCGCGCGGTCCGTCGGGCGTGATGCCGACGTCGTAGCCCGCCTTAAGCATCTCCACGAGAGCGGTGGCGGCTTCGCGGCCGAGTCGGCTGCTCGATCCGCGCACGGTGCGCATGCCGGCGAGGGAAAAAAAAGCCGTCAACCAGGCTCCATCCTGGCTTGCACTCACGAGCGCATACGCCGGGCGGCCCTGGCGGTAGCGGCGGACGATTTCGGCGGCGAGAAACAGCCGGTTGTGCCAGAGGACGATGGCGACCGGGACGTCCTTTTTCATGTAGGCGCGCACATCGTCCGGGGAAGCGTCGAACCGCAGGGAGCGGCCCCAGAGTTTGAGCAACAGGCCGAATGGCCACAGCAGCAGGCGGCGCCAGCCGGAGATTTCGTGCACCGCCGGGGCGGCGCCGGGCGACCGCGCGGCGCCCAGGTCGGTGTCGACGGCAGCGGGTGCTCCTGTGGCAGGAGCCGGGTCGCTCGGAGAGGGTGGGGGCGGCGGATTCAGTCGGGGGGTTGTCGCCGAAACTTGCGTGCGCGCCAAGCGCGGAGTCGCGCACCGCGCGAGCATTGACGCCGGGCGCGGGGTTCGTCACGAAGCCGCCATGTCCGTCCTTCCTCCCTGTCCGCACCTTCCCGTGCCTCGTGTCGGGCTCGACTGGCGGACGTTGCATGTGCACCGGGCGACTGATCGCGGGGCCGAATTTTACGTGGATTGCCTCGAATACGGCCACGCACTGTGGCAACGCGGGTTGGCGGCCCGCGCGATTCTTTGTCTGGATCGTGCTTTGGGGGCCGATTTAAGGGGTGACGAAGCGGAGTTGGCGCGATGGCCGCTGCCCTATGCGGCGATGCGCTGGTTGATCGCGCAGACGCCACCGGACGTGTTTGTGGGGAATCCGCGCGTGCATTTTCAGCATTTTGCCGACCGCATGAACGAGCCGCGGCGGGATCAGCGCCGCTGGCGGGCCTGGGCGTGTTGGGCCTTGGTGCGCGCGGCGCGGCCCGAATTCCCGGCTGACCCACGGCACCTCGTCGTGGAACCGACGCGAGCTGAAATTGCCGCCGCCCTGCGCGGGCACGGGTTGCCGGGAGAAACGGAAATCTGGTTGGCGGTGGTGGGAGCGTAATCACCGCGGACGAGTTCAGCGGCCGAAAGACCGAGTTCGGGCCCCTGCCGGATCGGTTTGGGCCGCCGGCGACCCGAGCACCACTTCCCCGGAGGAGAAGTGGTGCGGTGGAGGTGACTCGAACACCCGACCGGCGGTTTAGAAAACCGCTGCTCTATCCAGCTGAGCTACCACCGCA
>CAJAYO010000266.1 GCA_903948415.1 uncultured Opitutia bacterium
CGGAGATTTGCGCAGCAGTGCCCCATTTCAGGGAATAGTCCGCGCCCGTAGCGGCAGGCTCAACCGAGGGCGTGGCTGCGCGGCAGGAAAGGGCGCGCGCGGCGCTGAAAAACGCAGACCTGAGGAGGGAATTGCGAAGGGACATGAGAGTTGAAATGAGATTTGAAGACTTAGGTGAACTCGAGCGGCAGAGTCTCCGCCAAGGATTCGCACGCGTTTGGCCGAACCTGGGCGCCGTTGGGGGATTTGAAAGTGTGGTGGATGCCCGCGTTCGCCAGAGTGTCGGACTACTTCTGCACGCCCTCTAATCCAGGGTGCCGCCGACCGCAGCCGAGCCAGAGCCGTTTGAGGTTCTCGTTCGTCGACTTGGGATCAGCGGCGAGTTTGGCCGGCACGGCCGGACCACGGCGAGCGCCGGCGCTCAAGAGGCCCCGGGTGGACGTCACTTTTCCTTTCGGTGAGACCGGCGGCGCGTTTTTCAACAGGGCCGCGCGATTCTCCTCAATGTCGTCTTCTTGTGCGGGCAATGGCGGCGCGAGGCAGTCGGCGAGAAGGAGGGCGAAGCAACGGGGCGTCACGGTGGATTCCATTACGGCTGGGCTTTCTTCTTTGCTTTGCGATTCGGCTGCTCGCCGGTTCCGCCGACCCGGGGCGAGGGATACTGGTCAAACGTGTCTCCCCTCCCGAGTGCACGCGGGTCTTCCTGGCGTGTGAGTTCAGACATCAACTGGGCCTGCAGGACGGAAAGGTTCGCGGCGTAAGCGGGCTGGCCGGCGAGATTGGTCACGCAATCGGGATCTTTGCTGAGGTCGAACAACTGTTCGGCGGGGCGTTTGCCGTAGGCGTGTTGCCAGAACGGATCCGACGCGCCGCGCTCCGTCATCAGGGTCTTGGAGGGACTGGCGTCGGTGTCCTTCAAACCAAGTTCAGGGTTGCCGCACGGCCAACGGTCGGGCGCGAAGTTTTGCACGTAGAAAAACGAGCCCGCCCGGATGGCGCGCGTGGGATACCCCAGTCCCGCCGGGGAACCGGGCCGCGCCAGCACGTCGTTGCGCTCGCGACCGACAATCACAAACCCGCGGTCGGCCTTCGTCTGACCGCGCAGCAAATCGGTGAAGCTGCGGCCGGTGATCGGCGCCATGCCTTGCGCAGTGCCGTTGAGAGCGAACAGTTCGAGAAAGGTGGGCGCGAGATCGATGAAACTGATCAATTCCGCGACGCGGCCGCCCGGCTGCCCGACCCGCCCCGGCCAGGCCACAATGAAAGGAATGTGGTGCGCGTCGTCGTAGGTGTGCCCCTTCACGCGGGGAAAGGGCATGCCGTGATCCGACGTGACGATGACCAAGGTGTTCTTGGCTTCCCCGCTTTGCTCGAGCGCGGCGAGCAGCGCTCCGATCTGCGCGTCGTAGGCTTCAACCTCGATCGCGTAGTCGAGCATGTCGCGCCGCACGGCGTCGTTGTCCGGCCAATACGCGGGCACGCGGTCGATGTCGGCGGGCTTCTTGCCGGCCGCGAGGCCGGAGTCCAGTTTGTACCCCCGATGCGGATAGTGGCTGCCAAACCAGTAAAAGAAGGGCTGGCCCGGCGCGCGGCTTTTCAGAAAAGCGCTGAGTGCGACGCCGGGCTCACGGTCGCTCACGACGCCATTGCCAACCAGGGCAAAATCTCGCGGGCTGCCGTCGGCCCGCTTTGCTTCACCCGGCCCCCAGGTTTTGCCGGCGGCGCCGCAGGCGATGCCGGCCTTGGCGAGGGCTTCGCTAAACGCCATGAACTTCGCCGGAAAATAGGGCTGATGATTCGCCGCATCCTCGAGTTGCCAGGGATTGCGTCCGGTGAGGATGGCGGCGCGGGACGGTGCGCACTTCGACGTCGGGGTGTAGGCGTTATCAAAGACGAGGCCCTGTTTGGCCAGACGATCGATGTTCGGCGTCTTCACCCAGCTGCAGCCATACGCTTCGCCGAAGTGGCGCGACGCATCGTCCGCGATGATAAAGAGCACGTTGGGCCGGGCCTCCGCTGCTGCCGAAGCGGGCCCAGCCATAAGTGGAGCGAGCATCAGCGCGGTGAGCGCGAGGAGAGGGGTGGGGCGTTTCATAAATTGGAATGAGCGAATTTGATCGAGCGGCCGTGATTCGGGTGCGGAACCCAAGAAGGAATCACTTGGGATCGCGCCAGGCCTGCTGCATGTCGGCGGTGAGTTCCGCGACGATCCGCGGGTTCGCGTTCGCCACGTTGGTCGATTCGGTGGCGTCGCGGTCCACGTTGAACAGCTCAACGATGAGCGACTGGCCCTCCGCCGACTTTTTTTTCTTGGAGGAGGATTGGGCGGAGGTATCGGCGGAGGCGGTATTGCGGTGAATGAGTTTCCAGGGCCACCTGAGCACCGCGCGTTTGCCGCCTTGTTCGCTGAAATTCCAATAGAGATAGGGATGCTGTTTCTGTTGCGCGCTATTGCCGAGCAGGGTCGGCAGGAGCGAGATGCCGTCGCACTCCGCCGTGACCTTGACGCCGGCGAGGTCAGCCGCCGTGGGCATCAAGTCCTGAAAGCCACTGACGTGCTCGTTGACGGCGCCGGGTTTGATCTTGCCGGGCCAGCGCACGATGAACGGCACGCGGATGCCGCCCTCGGTGAGGTCGCGCTTGGTCCCGGTGAGGCCGCCGCTGCTCTGGAAAAATGCGGCCTTGTGGCCGCCTTCCTGATGGGGACCGTTGTCGCTGGAGAACATGACAACGGTATTCTCGTCCAGCTTGAGGGCCTTCAGTTGCGCCATCACTGCGCCCACGTCGCGGTCCACGAATTTCATGGCGCTGGCGAAGGCTTTTTCCACTGCGGGCCAGTCCCGTGAAGCGAATTCGGGATCGGCGGGCGCTTCCATACCATGGCCGAGCGGCGAGTTTTCTTCCGCTTCGTTGTTCGCGTGGGGGAGAATGGGCGTGTAATAAAGGAAGAACGGTTTGGTCCGGTCCTTCGCGCGCTCGGCGAGATAGCGCTGGACCTCCTCAGCCAGGAGCTGGGGTGCCCACTGCTTCCGGCCGTCGATCGTGGCCACACCGGTGCCGGGTTTGATTTCCGAGCCGGGGATAGTCCGGTTGTCGAACGACACCTTGGCCCCATTCCGAAAGAGGTAGGTGGGGTAGCCATTGTGGGCGTGCGCCGTGTCCACGTAGCCAAAGGAATAATCGAAGCCTTTTTTCTGTGGATCATCCGGTGGCAAAGGCATGCCAAGGCCGTATTTTCCGATGCACGCGGTCAGGTAGCCCGCATCCTTGAGCAGGCGGGCCACGTTGAGATCTGTGTCAGGCAAGTGACTGGGGCCATTGGCCCGCACGCGGCTGTGGCCCGTGTGCAGGCCGGTCATCAGCACGCACCGCGACGGCGCGCAGACCGTCGAGCCGGCGTAGTGCCGCGTGAACTTCATGCCTTCGCTCGCGAGGCGGTCGATGTTCGGCGTGCGCAGCGTCTTCTGCCCGTAACAGCCGAAATCGCCGTAGCCGGCGTCATCGAGCAGGATGTAGATGAGGTTGGGCTTGACCGGTGGTTCGGACGGGACGGCGCCCGGCAGCGCGCTCGGCGGTGCGAGCGCCAAAAGGATCAAGAGAGGGAGGAGGTGATGGTTTTTCATGGGGCGATGCGAGTGGGAGATTTAAAGCGGCCGGCGGGGAGCCGGGGCCGTCGCGGTCGTGGGCGTCCTGCAAGACACCGGCCGCCGGAGCGATCAGCCAAGGCGTCGCGGGGCAAGACTGGGCGTCAGGGGAGTCCCGAATTTAAGTGATCAAGAAACGGCCGGTCGGTGATCCCGCGAAGGTCTAGGATTTTTGTTTGGCTTTGCCGCCCTTGCGCTGGGCTCTTTTGTCGCCATCGCCCGTGCTGTTCCTGGGGGCCGCGGGCTCATTGTGGGCGGGCAAATACGGTTTGAAGCGGGCGATGATTTCCTGCGAGGCGGGATGCGCGGCCAGGTTCTTTCGCTCAAGGGGATCGGTGGCATGATCGTAGAGCTCCTCGGCTCCGTCAGCCTTGCCGCCATACCAAGTGTATCGATAGCGCCCGTCGGTGAGGGAGTGGTTTTTAAAATTATACGTGGTGAGAGTCGGATGATTCCACGCCATCGTCGGCGTGTGGAGCAGCGGAGCGAAACTGCGCCCTTCATTTTCCGGATTGGCCGGCAAGCCGCAGAGTTCGATCAGCGTGGGATACATATCCAAAAGATTGACCACGCCATCGCACTTGAAGCCGTTGGGCGTCATGCCCGGCACGCGGACGATGAGGGGGACGCGATTCGACTCTTCCCAAAGGTCGGTCTTTCCATATTTCAGCTTTTCGCCGAGATGCCAGCCGTGGTCGCCCCAGAGCATGACGATCGTGTTGTCCGCATATTTGCTTTTCGCCAAGGCGTCGAACAGCACGCCGAGGCAATAGTCGACGTAGCTGACATTAGCCAGGTAAGCCTGCTGGGCCTCGAGATGCAGGTTGGCGCGGTCCGCAGCGAGAAAGCGGGAATCCGGACCAAAGATCGGCTTCCCGTTTTGGCCGACGATGTCATCGAGGTCGTTGCGCACAATTTCGACCGGCTTCAATTTATCGAGGGGATACAGGTCAAAAAACTGTTGGGGAACCTCCCAGGGCAGATGCGGTTTGGAGAGGCCCAGGGCGAGGAAAAAGGGTTTGCCGTCAAAGTCACGTTGGAGCTGATCGGCGGCCCATTTGCTGGCCACGTAATCCTTGGTCTGTTCCACCGGGCCCTTGATCGCACCCCACCGGAACTCGTCACCTTTTTCCCCGCTCTCGGTCGCGATGGGTTGTTTCTGCCACAGCATGCCTCCCGTGCCTCCGCGGCTTTCCGGTGTGCCGAATTCATGAAACGCCCACTGGCCTTCATCGAGGCCGGTTGGGGTGGCGTGCTTGTGGAAAATCTTACCGGTAGAGAGCGTATAATATCCGTGTTGCCCGAAATATTCGGGCAAGGTCACGAGGTCCTTGGCCTTGGGCGCTCTTTTGAGATTGTGGGTGTTGCCGTAGACCCCGGTCGAGGCAGGCCGCTTGCCGGTGAGCAGCGCCGAGCGGCTCGGGCAGCAAACAGTGGAGGCGGCATACGCCTTGTTCATCACCATCGCCCGCTCGTTGGCCAGCCGATCGATGTTGGGCGTGATGGCCTGCGGGTGGCCACCGAAGACGCCCACCCAGTCGTTCAAATCGTCCACGGCGATAAAGAGCACGTTGTAGCTCTTGCCGGGAGCGCTTGGCGAAGGCGGCGGCGTTTCCGCCGCAGCGACGGACAGGGTCAGCGCCGATGCGAGAAAAACAGCGGAGCCGAAGAGGGGCAGGAATGGTTTCATAGGATGGAGAAAGGAATGGGCCGCGAGGTGGGGCCGGGGCGCGGGCAGTGCCGACGCCGCGACGGGGAAAGCGCACGGCCGTTTCCCGTCTTCACGTAGTCGAGGCGGTCGGGAAACGTGACGAGTTTATGTTGATCAAACACCGTCGGTGGTTCCGCCACGGTCACCGTCGCACCCTCCAGAGGATACCTCCGTCCCGCGCTCCCGGTGAACCCGCCCGCGGTTCGCAAGGCCGCGGGATTTGTCGTGATCGCGCGGGGGAGCGGCGCCGAGAAACGCGACAGGGCGATCGCCACCGGCAAGCACCCGGTGAAAATGCCGGCGTGCGATGGCAGGCCTTGCGGGCGGGGCCCAGCGGCCCGAGCGAAGCGCAGGCCCTCGGCCGCGAACCGGTCGAGATTCGGCGTCATGATGGCCTTGTTCCCGTAGCAGCCGACGGGCGGGTCGCGAGGGTCGTCCGCGCGGCGGAGCAGGACGTTTGGCTTTGGCGCGGCGGCGGCGGGTCGAGCCAGCGTGGC
>CAJAYO010000267.1 GCA_903948415.1 uncultured Opitutia bacterium
GGCCGGTGCGGCGGCCTTGCTCACGGCGAGGCCCGGGTGCGAGGCGGCGCCGCGCGGGGTGATGGGGGCCGCCCCGGTGCCGCGGCTGCGGTCCGGTTCAGTCGCGCTGCCGCCCGGACCGGGTGGATGGGGGATATTTCATCGCCTGTGTGGTTGCGTGGGTTTCGAAAACCAGCCGGCCGCACCAGCGGTTCGGTTACGTTTATTGGCATGACACAAACCGCGGGACGACGACCGATGGCCGCTCCGGTCCGCCGAACTTATTCCTCACCTGCAACCGGCGCACTCGCCGCCCAAGCCGCGGCGAAACGTTCCGGCGCGAGCGCCGGCTCGAGCGAAATCAGGCGCGCGGCGGCGACGGATTGACCCAGCATCGCGCGGGCGAGCTGCAGCGCGTCCCGGCCCAACGTCGCGGGAAACGTCAACGGTCGGCCCGGGTCCGCGGAATCGACAATCTCGACTCGGTCGCCCGTCTCGTAGGCGAGGACGGTGTGCCCGTGGAGGCCGTCGTTCGACTTCAGATAGTACGAAAGTAATTGCGGCCGGACGGCCTCGCCACCGCGACCGAGCCGTTCGCGGAGCGCGACCACGCTCTCGATGAAACAACCGTTGCGGAGCAACCGCCGCACCGGCTTTTCCCCGGCGTGATCCGGGACCACGCTCCACGACGCAAAACCCGCGTGGATGTCGCGCAGTAACGGCGCAAAGTCGGCCTTCTCCTCGGCCAGCCGGCCCCGGTGCAGCGAAAAACTCTGGGTGCCATGCGCGGCGTCGTAGAACCAGAGCACCCCGGCAAGTTCGAACACGAGCGCGTACACCACCTTTGGGTAGCCTTGGCCGGACGTCTGGTTTTCGACGCGGATCACCTGCGACCAGACTTCGGCGCCGAGCCGCGCCCGGGCCTCCCGCGCGTGGAGGAGCAGGGCATCTGCGCGGAGCGCGGGGAGCAAAATGGCGACGACCAACAGGACCAGGGCGAAAAGGCGGGGAGTGGGTTTCACGCCCCCCTAAGCGCCGGCCGCACTCCCGAGTTTCGGGAATGCGACGAGCCCCGGAATTTCTGCGACTAATGCGGGCTATCAAGTGTTGGGCGATGCGGCGGCCCAAAATCAAACGGCCAAAGTGTGCCGCCGGCGGACACCGCCCGTCCCGGAAACGCACACTTTTTCGTCCCATCGCCTCTTTCATGAGCCTGGCGATGCGCGCGTGATACCCGCAGCTGAGTTTCAACTTCGTCCCGTCGTGGAGAATCACCGCCTACTCGCCCGCGAACGACGGACTCAGTTTCCGCAGGCGATCAAAATTCACGATCGTCGAGCGGTGGATGCGGATAAAGCGCTCGGGATCCAAGCGCGCCTCGAGCCGCGCCATCGTCTCGCGTAGGAGGTGCACGCGGCCGGCAACGTGGAATGTCATGTAATCGCCCTCGGCCTCGATCCAATCGATCTCCTCGGCCTTGAGGAAACAAATCTCGCCCGGCGATTTGAGGCAAATGCGGTCGCTGGCGGGATCTTCCTTGGGCGGACCGGTGCGTTCACCGTTGGGCTTAAGCTAATCGAGCAGCTCGAACAGGCGGGCATTCCCGGAATCGGTCTGGCGGCGGCGGACCTCGTCCTTCGCCCGCTGAGGGGCGGCGGCGAAGCGAGCGGCGTCAGACGGTTTCAACCGGTAATCGACCGCATTCACCTCGAAGGCCCGCGCCGAGCTCGTCGTCGGCCGTGACGAACACCACGGCGGGCGTGCGGGCGGGCTCGAGTTTGCCGAGCGCCCCGCAGCCGTCGCCGCCCGGCATCTGCACGTCGAAAAACGCGAGATCAGGTTTCTCCCGCCGGATGAGCTCGGCCGCCTCCCCGCCGCCGGCCGCTTCGCCCACAATCTCGACGCCGCCATCGCGCTCGCGCAGCCGGCGGACGCCGCGGCGCACGGCCGGCTCATCGTCGATCCTGATGGCGCGGATACGGGGCGGCGAAGCCGGGGACAACGGCGAGCCGGCGGTGGTTTTGATGTTCGGCCGGCAAGAATGATTTGCACGGTGACGCCGTGGCCCCTCTCGCTGCGCAGCGAAAGATGGCCGTGCGCGCCGTAACTTTTCGCGAGCCCTTCGCGGGTATTCGAAAGCCCGATGCCCTCCTTCGCCCGCGTGGAGCCGTCGCAGATTCCACCAGGGTTTGCAGAATGAGATTAGGGATGCGCGCCTTCATCGCCGCGGACTCGATCGCAAGCTCCACCTGCAGCCGGCCCGGGAACCGGACGCGTGGGATGTCGATAGAGAGTTCGATAAAATCCATCGCCTGCCGCCGCGTCACCTCGGGCACCCGGGTATTGTCGAGCGAGATGCGGAGCAGCGAACTGAGGCGCGCGATGAGGGTGACGCCCGCGTCGTTCGTCCCTTCGCGCACCAGCACGGCGATGGTGTTCATCGTGCTGAAGAGAAAGTGCGGGCGCAGCTGCTCGCGCCGGGCCCTGCGTCCGGTCTCGATCAGGCGCGCCTCGAGCTGCGCGCTGCGCGGCTACTCGTTTTTCCAACGATGGTCGATTTCCAGACTGTAGCCAAACGCGAGGACCGCCCAATCGTAGGCCAGGTCGATGATGTTTCGCCCGCAAAAACTGCTCAGCGCGGCCGGCCGGAATTCCTTGAACCGCTCGCCGAAAAAAAGCCCGTAGGCCAGCATGCGGCCGAGGGAGTAGGTGGCCATCACCACGAAACTCATCGCGAAAGCGGACCCCACGCCGCCCCCACCCGCCCGGCGCCCAGCGGCCCTCGCGTGCGCAGCAGCGAAATCAGCGGCACCATCAGCGCCCACATCATCGCCCGCCCGAACGGCGGGATTGTAAGGTCGATGAAATCCACCGCACGGCCGGATTTCATGCCGGCGCGGTTGTTGAGCCACAGCTCCAGCGAAAGCACGAAACCGAGGAACGCCCCGCCCGCGACGACGGCGGCCATCTTGGTCGAACGGTTTTGTATCGGGGAAACGGCTGCGTTCACCCGCGTGTGATCGGTCGGATTCAAGTGGATAAAACCGCTTTGCACCGAACCGGCCTGATTCTGCGACGAACGGCGGTTTACGGCGACAAAGCCTGCGACGCCGGGCACCCGAAGAACCGGGCCACATCAACCTCGGCGTCGAACGGCACGCCTTCGGTCAGGTGATTCACCCATTGCCGCGCCAGTGCGGGCGCGTGCAAGGCGCCTTTCGAGCCGAGCCCGTTGAGCAGGCCAAGCCGCGTCATCGCGGGGTGCCGGCCCACGACCGGGTGCTTGTCCAGGAGGTTCACCCGCACCCCCACCATCTGCCCCGTCACCGCAAACGCTCGCCCGGCCAGGAGCGTCCGGGCGCTCGCCTCCAGCGCGTCGCGCGCCGCCGCCGTGGGGACTGCGTCGATCGCGCCCGGCCGATGGGTCGCCCCGATCCACGCGACACCCGGCGAAACCGGCAACACCCAGTGCCCCCGGTTCAAGATCACCTCCGGCGCGAGCCCGTCGACGGCCAGCGTCAGCGTCTCCCCCTTCGAATACTCCCACGGCACGAAGCCAAACGCCCCGCCACGCGCGCCCGCCACTCCCGTGCAATCGATGACCAAGTCGTGCTGCGCCAGCTCCGCTGCAACGTCCGTCACCCCGGTCCGCAGCCGCCCCATCGCCCGCCAGCGCTCGCGCGCCGCGGCCAAGAGCGCGGGCAGATCCACCCGCGCAGCACGTTCGATCCAAAAACCGTCGCCCTCCTCCGTCGCGGGACCCGCAAACACCCCCAGCTCTCCCCTCGCCCGCTTGTCCGCCAGCACGCGGCGGTCGCGTTCGTCGGAAAAAATCCGTCGCACCCGCATCTCGCGCCACAGCGGCACGCCCAGCGCGGCCTCGAGTTCCCGATACGCCGCCCGGGCGACCGGCAGCCGCCCATCGATTGCCCAGCTCTTCACCAGCCGTCTTCCCGTGATGGGATTGATAATCCCCGCCGCCACGCCCGACGAAGCGGTCGCGTGTCCCGCGTCGGCGATGGCGAACGAAAAACCCGCCCGCTCACATTCCCACGCGAGCAGCGTTCCCGCCAGCCCTTGGCCGACGATCAGGAAGTCGGCCCGCATGGTGAATCGAGCGCGCGCCCGGCGCTCAACGCGCCACCCGCAGCGCCGGCAAACTCGCCGCGGCCGTCGCCTGGCCGTGGCGCTTGTTCTTTTCGTCCGGCGTGCGCAGTTGGATGGTCTCCGCGAGCGTCGGGAACTCGGCGCGCAACACCGCCCGCGCCCGCTCCACAATCACCTCGCCGCCTTCGCCCGACGTCACCCGCCCGAGGACCAGCAGATTTCGCACCTCGTAGAACTCCGCGTAGTGCGCGATCGCGTAACCAAAGCACACCCCGATGGACTCGTAGATCGCGCGCGCGCGCGCATCGCCAGCCTTCATCGCGTGCTGCACTTCGATCAATTGCTCCGGCAGCGGCAGCGTCGCCGGAAAAGTGAAGCCCGCGCGCTTCGCGAGCCGCCCCACGCCCTGCTGGGAAAAATACTGCACGCCGCAGCCGATGTCGCCGGACCATTCGTCGCACGGCGCCTCGGGCCGGTAGTCGATGGGGGCGAAGGCGAGTTCGTTGAGCCACGGCGTGATGTTGCCCGTGGGCGTGACGTACCCGCCCGCCTGGCTCGTGCCCATCGAGACGCCGAGCACGGCATTGTCGTTCATCGACATCGAGCCGGCGAGTGCGGTCACCTCGCCGTCGTTCACGACCTCGAACGGCACGCCGCCCCAGCGCTCCTGCAGCGTGAAAAACATCCGTCGGATGTGTTTTTCAAATGCCTCCGCCGGCACCCCGCGAAACAGCGACGCCGCGCGCACCTCGTTGTTCACATAGACGCCCGCGGCGCTGCCGCCGATCGCGTCGACGCGCGGCAGATGGGCCGCCGCCCGCTTCAGCGAGTCGTGCACCCCTTCGATATGGTAGCTCGGGTCGGTCTGAAAATACGGGTCCCACGCAATCTCCTCGGAGAATACCACCTCGCCGTCGATCAGCGCCGCGGCCTTGCGGTCACTGCCGCCGAGATCAAAGCCGATGCGACAGCCGCCCAAGTTTCGGCCCATCGGCAGGCTCGTCTCGACCGTCGCCGGCAACGCGTCGAACGACGCCGCCTCGACCGAGAATGCCCGGCCGAAAATTTTCTGCCCCATGAAAGCGTGGTCGAACGCCCGCGCCCCGGTCGGGCTGTAAATCTTCGCCAGCGCCGCCGCGATCTCGTCCGCGCCGGCGACGAGCACCTGCGGTCCGCCTTTCATCCAGAGCAGAAACTTCAGGAGCCGCTCCGCATAGGTCAACGTGAGCGCCGCCGCCGGATGCCCCGCGGAGAGAACGCGGCTGTCGTGCCGAAAGACCGCCCCGTCCGTCCGCCCGAGCACAATCGCGAGGGGCCGGGAACCGGGATCGGCCGCCACCAGCGCGCGATACGCCCGGTGCCACAGCGCCGCCGGCAGAAATTGCGGATCGAGGGACGGACGGAGTTGGGGAGCGACGGACAGCATGAGCGTAAAATTTCGAGCGGCGGCAGCCGGGCAAGACCCTATTTTTTCTCCGCCGCCCACAGCGCCGCGCCGACGATCCCGGCGTTGTTGAAAAACTCCGCCGGCACCAGCTTCGCCCGCGGTTTGACGAACTTGAAAAACTTCGCGTGGTCGGCGCTCACTCCGCCCCCGATGATGATCAGCTCGGGCCACAGCAATTTTTCCAACACCTCCACATACTCGTGGAGCCGCCCGCCCCACTCTTTCCACGACAGGTCTTTTTGCTCGCGCACCGAGGCCGCGACGTATTTTTCCGCCGACTTGCCGTGCTTGCCCCACGGAAAATGCCCCAACTCCAGCGGCACGACCACGCCCTGATACGCGAGACACGAGCCGACGCCCGTGCCCAGCGTGAGCAGCAGCGCCTTGCCCGTGAAACCGCGGCCGGCGCCGAAATGCATTTCCGCGATCCCCGCCGCCGCCGCATCGTTGATCATCGCGATGGGGCAACCCGTCGCCTCGCCGAACAACGTCGCCCCGTCGCATCCGATGAACTTTTTATGGAGGTTCGCCGACGTCCAGATCGTCGAACTCTCCACCACCCCGGGAAAGCCGAGGCCGATCGGCCCCGTCCAGGCAAAGTGTTTCGCCATCGCCGCCACCGCCTTCGCCATCTCGGCCGGTTTCTGCTCGGCCGACGTCTCGATCCGGAAACGCTCCGCGAGCAGCTTGCCGGTCGTGGTGTCCACGGGCGCGCCTTTGAGCGCGGACCCGCCAATGTCGATGCCGAGGGTTTTCATGTAAGCGCGCGAAGCAAACGCCCGCTCCCCGATTTGGCAACCCCCCTCGTGAGCGCCCCTGCCAACCGCTTGCGCTACTCTAAAATTGGAACGACGAGCTCAGCACAAATTGCCGCTCACCCGGGCGCAGCCGCTGGGTGATGATGGGCCGCCCCGCGCCGTCGTCCTCCGCGATCCAGGGCAGCAGCGTGCGATCGTCGAGGACGTTTTGCACGCGGAGCTGGGCGGACCAGCGGATCTGCCGTCCCATCGCGGTCAGCGGCCGGGCATACTCCACGAACGCATCGAGATTCGTCGAAGGCGTGCTGCGAAACGGCCGCGTGGCGTCGAGCAGCGGGCCGGCGCGCGCGAAACCGATCACGGGCGCGTTGCGCCACCGGAACGCCCCGCCGGCCGCGAATCCCTTCAGCCACGACTCGCGCTCGAATTGGTAACGACCGACGACACTCGCCTGCCACTCGTGGATGCGCACCTGCCGGATGCCGATGATGCGGCGGTCGTCGCTCTCCTCTTGTTTGATCAAACCGACGAGCTGCCCGACCGTCGTGCCGTCGGTGCTGACCACGGCGCGCGAGGACTGCCCCAGCCAGGCGGCGTAATTTTGAGCGAGATAGCGGAACGTGGAGCTGCCCTGATCCTGGAGCAGGCTCACGTTGCGGCTCGCGTTGGCCAGCAAGCGGAAGTTTTTCGTGATATTGGCGACCACTTGAAACTCGAGGCCTTGGGTTTTCTGGTCCTTCACATCGCCGGCCGCGGGATCGACGCGCTTGCTGCCGTCGATCGCATCCCAGATTTGGTTGATCCATGTCGTCTTCCGGCCGCGCGTGACCGCGGTGTCCTTGATGTTTTGCTGCGAGGTCTCGAAGTAGCCGAACGTGCCCATGACGCGGTCCTGGAACAGCGAGAGCTTGAGCCCCGTGTCCATCCCGCGACCGCGGACCGGGGGCAAAATTTCATTGGCGAACGTGCGCACGCCCTGGCTCACGGCCTGGTAGTTAATCGCCTTGTTCACATAGAGGCTCACGTGACGGTGCGGGTTGAGCACGAGACCATAGAGGTAGGGCCGGCCGATGCCTTCGACGGCCGGCAGCGGCGTCCCGCCCTTCGCCCCGGAAGAAAAAAGTCCGCGCGCATCGCGGGCGTAGTTTGTCTGCGTGATCGTCGACTCGTCGCGCCGCAGGCCGGCCGTGATCGCCGCGAGATTATCGAGGAAATTGATCTGGCCCGCCAGGGAGAGCGACGCCACCCGGGTAACGTCGTTCCGCGGCTGACGCGTCGGCTCCCAGCTTGACCGGATGCCGTTTTCATTGATCGGGGCGAAATTCGACGTGAAGTAGCCCGGTCCGTCGGGTCCGAGATACGACC
>CAJAYO010000268.1 GCA_903948415.1 uncultured Opitutia bacterium
CGCCATCGGGAGCGTGAGCAACCGGGTGAAGAAGACCACCAAGTCCGCCGAGGCGAGATGCTCCAGGCCGGGGATGTGGTGTGGCTTGAATTCGGCTTCCTTCCCCTTCTCTGGATAAACCGGAAGGGTGGGGTCCACCTCGCCCTTCGCGTTCACGCCGAAGAGCACGGTGCAATCGAAGCCATGGTGCCTGCTCAAAATCTTCGCCAGCATCGGCATGGACTGCTCGCTGCGATACTCCTGGTCGGCGGCAATCAACACGATGTGCCTGCCCTGGCCCGGGCCATCGCCACCGGGATAGACGAGCCACTGCGGGCTTTCCGGCACGGGATGGGCGAGGACTGGCGTGCAAACCAGCAGCATCAATAAGGCGCGGATCATAGGTTGAGTGGTGACGACCGTCGTTCAGTGCGCGGAGTTCATTGGGTCCGCCGCCGAGGCGTGGCCGGCGAGGAACGCCGGCGCGACGAATGCGCAGAGGGGTTTCATGGTGGGACTAGACCTTCGGCGCACTCCGGCCGCTGGCTTTCGACTGTTCGAGCAGGGCCTTGAGTTCCTTCACCAGTTCCGGGCGCTCGGCGTAGAGGTTCCTCGTTTCACCAGGGTCGGTGTCGAGGTTGTAGAGATGGACGGGAGCGTCCGGCGCGGTGTCGGGGAGCATGAAAGGTTTCAGGCGGGGATTGTTTTCGTAGCGGTTTCCGCCGGATCCGGGGTGGTCGAGATATTTCCAGGGTCCGCGCCGGATGGAGAGCGTGCGCGCGCCGGCGAAGGCTTGGGTGAGCAGGTAGGGGCGGATGGGCGCGGTGGCTTCGCCGCGCAGGGCGGGCAGCAGGTTGAAACTGTCTTCGGCGGCGTTGTCGGGCAGCTTGGCGTCGCTGATGGCGGCGATGGTCGCCATCACGTCGGTGAGGCTGGTGAGTTGAGCGCTGGTGGTGCCGGGTTTCACCCGGGCGGGCCAGCGGACGAGGAAGGGCACGCGATGGCCGCCCTCCCAACTGTCGCGTTTGATGCCGCGCCACGGTCGCGCGCCGTCGTGACCGTGATCGGCGCGCATATGGATGACGCTGTCGACTTCCGGACCGTTGTCGCTGGTGAAAATGACGAGCGTGTTGTCGGCGACGCCGAGTTTTTCCAACGTGGTCATCAGCTCGCCGACCACCCAATCGAGCTGGTGAATGAAGTCGCCGTGCGGTCCGGCGCCGGACTTTCCTTTGAACTGCGGTGCGGCGAACGAGGGCAGATGCACGGCCTGCGCCGCGTGGTAGAGGAAGAAGGGTTTGCCCGGCGTGGCGCGGACGTGCTGCTCCAAAAACTCACGGCTCTTCTCCAGAAAGACGAGGTCCACCTCCTCCATGGGAAAATTCGGGGCGATCAAGCCGGGGCGGCAGTCGTTCGCGTAAGGGTGTTTCGGCAGCTTCGATTTGTCGACCGGGCCAACTGGCGGCACGGGCACGCGGTCGCCATCGATGAAGGCGTAAATCCAATCGGTCGTGGGGCAGCACGCGGTGCCGAAGAATTTCTCAAACCCGTGGTCCACCGGCCCGCCTTCGACGCGACGACTGAAGTCGATGCGCTTCACTTCGTCCAGTTTGCCCGAGTGGATCGGCGCACCCGCCTGGTCGCGAAACGTCAGGCCCACATGCCATTTGCCGACGGCAGCGGTGGCGTAGCCTTGCTGCTTCAGCATCGCCGGCAGCGTCAGACGACCCGGAGCGATCAAGGAAGGTCCGCCGGCGCCTTGGAACACCGTGCCGCCATTCGGCACGCGAAACGCCATTTGGCCGGTCATCAAACTGTAGCGCGTCGGCGTGCAGACCGTGGCGGGACTGTGCGCGTCGGTGAAGCGCATCCCCTCGCGGGCGAGCCGGTCGAGATGCGGCGTGGCGACCTTCGACTGGTCGTTGTAGCAGCGCACATCGCCGTAGCCGAGGTCGTCAGCGAGGATGAGCAGGATGTTGGGTTGCTGGGCCGCGCTCGCGGACGCAAGTCCGGCCCAGAGAGCGACAATCATGAGCGGGAATTTTTTCATGGTACGACGACAACCGCCTGCCCGAGCACATTCATTTTCGGGGTGATGCCCAAACCGGGTGCCGTGGAGGCGGCCATGCGACCGTTCACGCGCTGCGGCGCACCCTCGGCGATGCTCACCGGCCCGTAGCTGTTGAAGTCGGTGGTGCTGAAGAGGAATTCCGTGGGCGTGCTGTGCGCGAGGTGCGCAATGGCGGCGGTGGCGATGTCGCCGCCCCACGAATCCTCCAGCGTCATGCCGATGCCCATGCTCACGCAGAGGTCACGGGCCTGTTTGATCTTCGTGAGGCCGCCGAGCTTGCTGATCTTGAGATTCACCACGTCCATCGCGAGATCGGCCTTGGCGCGGAGCAAAATGCCGAGGTCGTCGATGTTTTCATCCAGCACGAACGGGTGCGGAATCTGGCGGCGCACGGCGAGGCATTCCTCGTAGGTGAGGCAAGGCTGCTCGATGTAGACATCCACGTCGCGCACGGCCTTGGCCACGCGCACGGCCTCGTGCTGCACCCAACCGGTGTTCGCGTCGGCCACGAGCCGGTCGCCGGGCTGGAGCTTCGCGGCGACGGCGAAGATGCGCGCGATGTCCGTGTCCGGATCGCCGCCGACCTTGAGCTGGAAACGGCGGTAACCCTCTGCGCGATAGCCCGCGACCTTCGCGGCCATTTCTTCCGGCGACTCCTGCGAGATGGCGCGGTAGAGATGCACGTCTTCGCCGTAACGGCCGCCGAGCAATTCGCACACGGGCATGCCGGTCGCCTGACCGAGAATGTCCCAGCACGCGATGTCGAGGCCGGCCTTCACGTAGGGATGCCCCTTGAGCGCGGCGTCCATCGTGCGATTGAGTTTCGCCAGCTGGCGCGGGTCTTCGCCGATGAGGTGGGGGCCGAGTTCGCGCAACCCGGCGCGCACGCCCTCGGCATACGCCGGCAGATAAAATGGCCCGAGCGGACAAACCTCGCCGTGGCCGACGAGTCCCGTGTCGGTCTCGACGCGCACGATGGTGCTGTCGAACACGGTGACGGATTTGCCGCCGCTCCACTTGTAGGTGGTCTCGTGCAGCGGAAGTTCCACGCGGTAGGCGAGGATGCGTTGGATTTTCATGGTCAGTGTTTCGGACTGGCGCGGATCAGGGCTTGGGAATCTCGTTCAACGTGTAGTAGGCGCGGTCGTGCAGCAGCGGCTCGCCGTCGCGGGATTTCAGCGCCGGCAGGTGGAAGTCGTGGACGTGGCCCTGCACCAGGCCGTTCACCCGCAGACGCGCGCTCAGGCCATCGGGCGCAACCTCGGCGGTGGTCACGGTCGGGCGCGTGTGATCCACCTCGGGACTGCCGTAGCCTTGCTGGTAAATGTGCGTGTAGGTCTGGAGCGCGTAGCTCTCCGGGCGCGAGGCGAGCGCGGCGTCCACGGGCTGCGTGAAACGCACGATGAACCCGTCGGACTGCGCGCGGATGTCGAGAATCTCGAACGGCGTCCGGCCGGTCCAGTCGAGTCGCTGGAGCAGGTTGTCCTTCATGCCGCGCACGGGCCAGCCGCGGTTCGTGCCGCCGGCGATGAGTTGTCCGCGCGGCGTGAAATGCACCGCAAGAATGCCCGTGCCCAATCCCTCGCGGAACGGGTAACACGCGCCCTGCCACACGCCGTTGACCAGCTCGGTCGTCACGCGCATCACGACGCTCAACGAGTAGTCGCCGACGAACATCTGGTTCTCAAAGGGCCCAAACTTTCCGCCCGAGCGGTTCACCTCGAACGCGGAAATGGACCGGCCCATTTTCTTGTAGGGGAACACCACGGCGTAAGGCACGAGTTCCTTCACGCGCTTGCGCTCCACTTCCATGCGCGAGGGCGTGTTGGGCTTCACCGGCTCCGGTCCCATGTTTGGCGCGAACGGATACCAGTTGAAACTGACGGGGTGTCCCATGAAGCCGCCGGGCTTGAGATGCTTCAGCGAACACGCGCCGTTCCACGGCCCCTGGCTCTCGACGTAAAACATTTCGCCGTGCTCGTTCTCGCCCACGCCGAGGGGGCTTCGCAGGCCGCTGCACAACGGGACGGTCTTCCCGTCCGGAGTAATCTTCAACGCCCAACCGCGGAACAACGCTTTCGAGTTGTACGATTCCGACAACCCGAGCGCGACGTAGAGGTTCCCCGCCGCGTCGAACTTCGAGCCGAGCGCGAACTCGTGATAGTGCCCGAAACCCCACTGGTCGCTCACCGTGTCGAAGCGATCCGCGCGGCCATCGCCATTCGCGTCCGTGACGCGGGTGACTTCCGTGGCGTGCGTGGCGTAGAACGCGCCGTCGCGATGCGCGAGGCCCAGCACTTCATCCAGCCCGCTGGCGAAACGATGCACGGTCGGACGCGGGTGTTCGTCCATCATGCCGCCCAGCAGGAGGATTTCCCCGCGCCGCGTGCCGACCGCGAGCCGTCCATCCGGCAGCGAAACGAAACTCCCCGCCTCCAGATACACGCCCTCGGGCAGCGGGATGTTGACGATGCGATAGTAAGCCGCTTCCCGCTCCGCTGTGCCCCAGGAATCGCCGAAATTCTCCGCCGCCGCGGCGGCGAACGGGAGCACGCCCATCGAGATGATCAAGCGAAAGTTCATGGTGATGCGGTGAGGTGGTATTCGATGCGCAGTTCCCCGCGCACGGGCAGCAGGAGTTCCTTCCCTTCGCCGGCAGGGCGTACGAGCGGTTCGGAGGGCAGACGCACGCGCAGGTTCTGGCCGACGGCAAACTCATGGGCTCCGCGAGGCTCGATGAGTTTGTCTGTGGCCACCCGGAAGTGCAGGGCCGCCGGAGATCCGGCGGGAAACTTCAGGGTCCGTTCGATGAACACGCTCCCGCCTGGGTCGCGGCGTTCGAGGAAGGAATCCTCTACGTAAACACCCTCCACGGAATAGCGGAGCGTGGGGCGTTGCTGCGCGTCGAGCGTGTA
>CAJAYO010000269.1 GCA_903948415.1 uncultured Opitutia bacterium
GGCAGCACGCGTTCGAAGAGACCGACGCCCCATTTCTCCAGCGCCTCGGGGAGGAGGGTGTGATTGGTGTAGGCGAAGGTCTTGGACACGATGGCCCAGGCGTCGTCCCAGACCAGGTGCTCCTCGTCGGTGAGGATGCGCATGAGCTCGACGACCGCGATGGCCGGGTGGGTGTCGTTGAGCTGGACGGCGACCTTGTCGGAGAAGTTGGCCCAACCGTTGCCCGGGGAGCGGAAGTGGCGGCGGATGAGATCGCGCAGCGAGCAGGCGACGAAGAAATACTGCTGCACGAGGCGCAGTTCCTTGCCGTTTTCGGTCTTGTCGTTCGGGTAGAGAACTTTTGAGACCGTCTCGCCGACGGCTTTTTCGCGGACGGCCTCGACGTAGCCGCCGCTGTTGAACGCGGCGAGATCGAAGTCTTCGGTGGATTTCGAGGCCCAGAGGCGCAGCAGATTGACGGTCTTGGTGCCGAAGCCGGCGATCGGAATGTCATGCGGGACGCCGAGGATGGTCTTGGTGCCGACCCAGCGCGGGCGATAGTTGCCGCGGTCGTCGAACACGTTTTCCACGCGGCCGAAGATGCGGACTTCCTGGGTGTATTCGGGGCGGACGACCTCCCAGGGGCTGCCGAAAATGATCCAGTTGTCAGGGGCCTCGACCTGGTTGCCGTGTTGAAACGCCTGCTTGAAGAGGCCGAATTCGTAATAAATGCCGTAGCCGAGCGCCGGGTAGTCGAGGGTCGCGAGCGAATCGAGGAAGCATGCGGCGAGGCGGCCGAGACCGCCGTTGCCGAGCCCCATGTCCACTTCGGATTCGCGGATGCGGTCGAAATCCTGGCCCAGGGATTCGAGGGCCACCTTGGCGGTGTCGAGGAGGCCGGTGGCAAGGAGGTTGTTGCCGAAGAGCCGGCCCATCAGATATTCGAGGGAGAAATAGTAAATGCGGCGGACGTTCTGGGTGTTGTGGACGGCCTGCGTCGCAATCATGCGCTCGTGAATCGTGTCGCGTACGGCGAGGGCGGTGGCGACCCACCAGTCGCGCGGCGTGGCGGAGCCCGGGTGGCGCGCGAGGGTCGAGACGAGATGGCGCTGGATCAGCGAACGGAAAATATCCGTGGGCGTGTCTTCGGAGGCGTGGGGATTGTGGATCGACTGGATCAGGCCGGCGGTCGGAAACGGTGCGGTGCTGGAAAGTTCGTCGGGGGCGAAGTGCGGCAACGGGTAGGCGGCGGGCGCCGGCGCCGGCTTGGTCGGGGGTGCGGACTTGGCTTTGGACGCAGATTTCTTCTTGGGAGCGGTCGGCATAGGAGAAGTGATTCGACTTTAACAACACGATTCGTGCCAGGGCGAGCGCGGGTTGAGGCTTATTTTTGAAAGCGGCGGGCGAGTTCGCCGTGGTTGAGCTCGATGTAGGTCGGGCGGCCGGCGGGATTGGTGAGCGGCGTGCGCGTGGCGAGCAACTGCGCCACGAGCGCGAGCAACTCCGTCTCGTTGGCGCGCTCGGGCAGCCGGACGGCCTTGGTGACGGCGAGGCGGGCGAGCTCTTCGTGGGCCAGTTCGGTGTCCTTGTCGGGCAGGCGGCCGTCGCGAAAGGCCCCGAGCAGGTCGCGCAGGAACGGCTCCGCGTCGGCCGGTTCCATCCACGCGGGCACGGCCTCGACGCGGAAAAAATTGCGGCCGAACTCGCCGACCTCGAAACCGTGGGCGTGGAGAAACGTGAGCCGGTCGAGGAGGAGCGCGGCGGCGACGGGATCGAGTTCGAGGGGCACCGGCAGGAGGAGCCGCTGGCTCGGCACGGCGCCGGAGCGGAATTGGTCCCGCAAGCGCTCGAACCAGACGCGTTCGTGCGCGGCGCGCCGGTCGAGCAGCACGAGCCCGGCGGCCGTCTCAAACACCGCGTAACTGCCATGGGCCAGCGCGAGGAAACGCCACGGGGGCGTGACCACCTCGGCCCGGCGGCTCTCGGCCGGCGCGGGCGCGGGCCCAGCCGCCGCGGGGCCCGGCAGGCGCGGGGCGACCGACGCCGGGGGGCCGTGCGGCCCGGCGGCAGCGCGGCCGGCGACGGACAGGGCGTGGTGGGCGGGCGCAGCTTGGGCCGGCTCCGGGATGTTTCGACCGAAGCCGGGGTCCGGGACGGCGGCGATCGCGGATGGCGCCGACGGAGCCGTGGAACCGCCCAGTTCGCGCAGACGCTGCAGCACGGCACGGATCACGAAGCCGCGCACGAGGGGTTCGCTGCGGAAGCGCACTTCGCGTTTGGCCGGGTGCACATTCACGTCGACCCACGCGGGGTCGCACTCAAAAAACACGAAGGCGAGCGGGTAGCGGCCTTTCGGGAGGGACTCGTGGTAGCTCTCGATCAGCGCGTAGTTGAGCGTGCGGCTGTCGACCGGCCGCTGGTTGACGAACACGATCATCTCGTGGCGCGTCGACCGCCCCACCCCGGGTCGGCCGATGAGCCCGTGCAAACCCAGGCCCTCCTCGGCGGTGTCGATGGGCACGAGCGCCTCCGCGGTCTGGCGACCGAAAATCTCGGCGACGCGCTCGGCGAGCGTGGCGCACTCGGGCGAGCGAAACACGACGCGGCCGTCCTCGATCAGCGTGAACGACGTGCGGGGGCACGCGAGGGCATAGAGCCGCACGCATTGCACGATGTGGGCCGCTTCGGTCTGGTCCGTCTTCAGAAACTTGCGACGCGCGGGCACCGAGTTGAACAGGTGGGTGACCTCGATCCGCGTGCCGACCGGACGGCCACAGTCGCGCACGTGGACAAACTTGCCGCCGTTAACGAGAATCTCCGTGCCGACATCGCTCCCCTGTTCCCGCGTCTGCACCTCGAAGCGCGACACGCTCGCGATCGAGGGCAGCGCTTCGCCGCGGAAACCATAGCTCGCGAGCCGGTCGAGGTCGGCCGCCTCGACGATCTTGCTCGTGGCGTGGCGCTCGAGCGACAGGAGCGCATCGTCGCGCGACATGCCGTGCCCGTTGTCCTCGATCCGCATGAGGGAGCGCCCGCCGTGGCGAAACTCGACCTCGACCCGCGTGGCGCCGGCGTCGAGCGCGTTTTCGACGAGTTCCTTCACCACGGCCGCCGGGCGCTCAATCACCTCGCCGGCGGCGATCTGGTTGGCGACCCGGTCGGGAAGGATGCGGACTTTGGCCATGCGCGATGGATGACAGGCTTTACGCCCGACACGTCAACCGTCCGCTGGGCGGACGTAAAGCCCGCGCCGTGCGGCGGGCCGCGCAACCCTACTTTTTCACGTCGCGCGGGGGCACGGCCGGGCGCACGGGCGGACGGGCGTCGATGAGGTTGACGAGGGAGGAGGCCGCGCGAAACGGGTTGAGGAGGGCGTTGCCGATGATGAGGGGTTCGACGGACGTCGTGGTGTCCTCGTGTAGTCGCGCCATCAGCACCGAGAGCACGCAGGCGCTCACGAGCACGCTCGCGAAGAACCACTGGAAGACGCCGGCATCGATTCCCGGCGCGCCGCCCGGACCGGTGCTCTTGAGCACGAGGCCCCACAGAATGGGCGCGCAGCCGCCGATGCAGGACGTGGCGGCGCCGTGAATGGATATCACCAGTGCGCGCTCGGCGGCCGGGGCCACTTTCGGGAGGTAGTTCAGATTCGCGATCGTCCAACACACCGCCCCGAGCCCGACGGTAAAGTAGATCGCGAACATCGTGATCCGGCCCTCGACGAGGTGCCGCAGGTAGAGCCACCAAACCACGGCCACCAGGGCGGTCAGGCCAAGGGTGACGAGGAAAAACGGTTTCGCCCCGGCCGCATCGATCCGCGGCCGCAGCACCCAGGCCCCGAGAATCACGCCGCAGTAACGCACCACCTCGAACTGCATGATCTGCCCCGCGGAGAAATGCGCGCCGACCTTGAGAAAATAGGCCGCGAAGGGCGGAATCGGGGTCGTGATGGCGGCATACCAAACCGCCAGCCAAAGATAGTGGCGAAACGGAGACGGCGAAAACAGATGGCGCGGCGTGTCACGCCACACCGACCCCAGGCTGATCGAAGCTGGACGCGGAATGTCGGGCAGCTGTTTGAGCGAGTAATAGCTCAACGTGGAGCCGATGAGCGCGATGACGTATTGGGTCAGCAGGGCCGGGTAAATCGGCAGGAGGGCAAACAACGCCGAGCAGGCGACCAGCGTCCCCACGCCCGCGATGCCCGAGAGAAACTGGTCGCTGGCAAAATACCGTCCGCGCACGGCGGGCGGGAGCAGGCCCATGAACCACGCCGTCATCGCCGAAGCCCCGAGCGAGCGAAACAGACAGAAAAAAAACACGCTCCAGATGAGGGTCGCGACCATCCATGGCCGGCCGGTCTCGGGCGCGAGGAGCGAGAGCCAGATGGGCACCGCCAGAAACAGGCTGCGGGCGCCCCACCCCCCGAGCGACACGCGCTTGAAGCCGTAGTGCGGCAGCAGGGCCGTCGCCACGACCTGGACGGGCGTGAGCAAAAACACGAACGAGTAGGCCAACCCGACTTGAAACGACGACGCGCCGAGGCGTTCGGCGAAGAGCACCATCGGCGTGCCAATGCCGATCTGCCAAGTCAGGGCATTGAAGAAGCCGAAGAGGAGACCGGCGCGATACGGCGCCAGCGCCGGATCGGATTGGGCGGTGGGAAAAAGCGACACGGTGCCTCGAATCGCACGGGCAGACCGGCGGCCGAAGCCGGCGGCCTACCGGCGCTACTTCAGCCGCTTTTTCCAGCGGGCGAACTGTTTCGCGACCTGCAACGGTCCGGGCATGCCGGTCCCGGTGCGTTTCGCCAGCGCGCGCTGAAGATCGAAGACCTCCACCCAGTCGGCTCCGAACGCGGCGTGGATTTTCTGCACTTCTTCCGTCGGCAACTGGTCGAGCGCCACCGAGTTTTTCTCCGCCAACCGGACCACCGCGCCGACGGCGTGGTGCGCATCGCGGAAGGCCACGCCGCGGAGTACGAGGTAGTCGGCGAGATCGGTCGCGAGCAGCGCGGGATCGGCGACCGCCGCGGCACAGCGCTCCCGGTAAAACGTCATGCCCGCCAGCGTGCCGCCAAGGACGTCGGCGCAAATCGCGGTCTGGTCGAAACTGTCGAACACCGGCGGCTTGTCCTCCTGGAGATCGCGATTGTAAGTGAGCGGCAGGCCCTTCGTGAGCGTGAGCAGCGTGTGCAGGTTGCCCTGGAGCCGCGCGGATTTGCCACGGAGCAGTTCGCACGAGTCAGGATTTTTCTTCTGCGGCATCAACGACGAGCCGGTGCAAAACGCGTCGGGCAGCTCGATGAATTTGAACTCGGTGCTGCTCCACAGAATGAGGTCTTCCGCGATGCGCGAGGCGTGGACACCAAAGGTCGCGCAGGCGGCGGCGAACTCGATGAAGAGATCGCGGTCGGCCACGGTGTCCATCGAGTTTTGCGTGACCTGCGGACGGCCCTTGGCGTCGACGAACCCGAGGGCCTTCGCGGTGAATTCGCGGTCGATGGGCAACGTGGTGCCGGCGATGGCCCCGGAGCCGAGCGGGCACCAGTTGGCGTGCGCGGCGACGTCCGCGAGGCGGGCGCGGTCGCGGTCGAGCATCTCCATCCAGGCGAACAGGTGATGCGAGAGGAAGACCGGCTGCGCGCGCTGGAGGTGGGTGTATCCGGGGATAAGCACGTCGCGGTGGGCCCCGGCGACGGCGAGGAGCGCGCGCTGGGCGCCGAGGATTTTTTCCCCGAGGGCGGCGCAGGCGGATTTGAACCACAGGCGCATATCGGTCGCGACCTGGTCGTTGCGGCTGCGCGCGGTGTGGAGTTTGGCGGCGGCCGGCACGCGCTTCGTGAGGGCCTGCTCGATGTTCATGTGCACATCCTCGAGCTTCGTGTCCCAGGTGAACTTGCCGGCGTGCACCTCGGCCAAGATGACGGCGAGGCCGGCGTGGATGGCGTCGCGCTCCTTCGGCGTGATGAGGCCGACGTGGGCGAGCATGGCCGAGTGCGCCTTGCTGCCCGCAATGTCGAACGGCGCGAGCCGGCGGTCGAACGAGACGGACTCGCTGAACTGCAACATCAACTCGGCGGGGCCCGCGGTGAAGCGTCCGCCCCAGGTCACGTGGGAGTTTTTCTTGGCCATACGGGGACGAGATGACGGCGCGCCGCGATGCGGTGCAACGCGAAAGAGGGTTGCCCGCGGAATCGGTCCCCGCACATTCGCGTCATGTTGCGCCGTGCGTCCGCCTCCCTGCTTTGCGCCCTCGGGCTCGCGCTCGCGGTCGGCGCGGCCGAGGCGCCCATCGGCACCTTTGACCGGGTGACGATCGCGCCGACGAAGACCTCGATCTATATTGGCACGGTGGCGATGACGATGCCGGCCTTGGACCGGAAGAACGGCGTCTATCAATCGAACTACGTGGCGAAGGTGTTTCCGTATTTCTTCTCCAACGAAAAAGGCACGCTCGCGATCGCGCTTTCCGACGAAGCGCTGCGCCGGCTGGAGCGCGGCGAACGGGTGGAGTTTTCCGGCCGGGCGGTGAACACCGACGGCGAAGAGCGACGGGTCGAAGGCAACGCCACGCCGGCCGACGCCCGGAGCGGAAAAATCAAGGTGCGGGTCTTCGTCTCGAAACGCATCGAGCTCATTTTCAACACGAGCTACCGGTTCGGCGAGAAGGCGTAGAACCGTCCGGCGGCGGGTTTGTGCCCGGCCGCCATCCGGGCCCACCCAACAAAAAACCGCCGGTCGGGAGACCGGCGGTGGAAAACGGGCGGGGGCTGGACGCGCGCCGTCAGAATTGGCCGCTGACGCCAAACTTCAGCGTCTGCGAAGCGACGAAGTTTTGGCGCGGGCGCGACGGCGTGTAGGTGTAGACGTCGGTGCCCTCTTCGCCGAGATTCGTGACGTAGAGGAAAGCCGTGGCGTTGGGACGGACCCGGTAGGTCAGACTCGCATTCATGCGCGTGATGTTATTGCGGTAGAAATTGCTGCCGCCCGGCGTGGTGAGGCTGAAGTTCGTCGGATAGCTCCCGGTGAAGTTGACGTCGAACGAGGCCCCGAACTTTCCGTAGGCGTATTGCAGCCCCAGATTGGCGGCACGAGGGACGAACCCGGCCACCTGACCGTTCTGCAGATCCGTCGTGCCGCCAAAGCGGCCGTAGGTCTGGAGGTAGGTGTAGTTGCCGCGCACCGTGAGGCCCTTGAGCAGGCCCGGCAGAAACGTCAGGCGCTGGCGGAAATCAAACTCAAGGCCGCGGAGGGTCGCGGTGCCGAGGTTGGTCGCCCGCACAATTTCGTAGCCGATGTAGTTCCCCTCAAAACCATTTTCCGGACCGTCCGCGATCACCTCGCCCGAGCGACCCGCCGGCCCGATGTAGTCGGAGATCGTTTTACGGTAACCGCTGACGGAGATCATGCCCGAGTTGCTAAAGTAATACTCGAGCTTGAGGTCGTAGTTCTTCGCCAGTTGCGGTTTGAGCTCGGGATTACCCATCGTGACCGTGCGCGCCGTGTCGTTCGGGGCGGCGCCCGCGATGAGCTGGCCGAGGAAGGGCCGGCCGTAGCTCGTGGAGTAACTGCCCCGCGCTTTGAAATTCGGGGTCACGTCGTAGCTGGCATGAATGCTCGGGAAGTATTTGTTGTAGCTCCCATCCCGCGTGACGGCGATGACATCCCGGGCGGCCCGTTTGAAGTGGTCCGGCTCGGCCGCGATCGGCGTACGGGTGGAACGGAAGGCAAACGTGAACGTATCGGTCTCGACCCATTCGCCGCGCACGCCGCCCAGCACGGTCAGGCGCCCGAGCTTCGTCTGGCCCTGCAGGTAGGCGGAATCGACGCCTTCCTCCAGAATGCGGCGATTGGTGTAGAGCGAGGTCGCGGTCACGTTGACATCCTGATACCAGAGCGCCGCGTTCCCCAACTGGGTGGAGACCACTGTGGGATCATAGACCGGCAGGCGACGCCCCCCGTGTTCGCGCTCGAATTCCGTGAGCTCCATCAGCGGCGTGCCGGCCAGGGTCGTGCCCACCACGCCATACCAGCGTTGGTTGTAGGGCTGGCGGTTGTTCACGCGCCGATTGATGCTGTCGAGACCGCCCTTGAGCGTGAGCGGCAGCGTCGTGGCGAACGTATAGGTCCCGTTCACGGTCGCGGTGACCTCATTCGTGTCGGTGATCGTGTCGCGCTTGTTGAAGACCACCGATGTGGTGGGCACGGGCTGGGTGGTGGTGTTGGCGGCGCCCGTCTGGAACGCCGCATAGCTGGCGGGACTGTAAACATCCGGTCCGCTCGTCTGCGTGAAGACGGAGCCAAAGCGTTTCGCGTTGTCCAGAACGAAGCCGATCTGGCCATCGGGAGTGCGGAGTTGGAGCGTGCCGTTTTCGCGATCGCGACCGGCGCCGGAGTTCCAATGCGTATTGGACCAGCGGTAGGCGTGGTCCAGTTTGAAGGCGCCCCAATTGTGCTCAAAGACCAAGGTGCCCGTGGGATTTTTGCTGGTGAACGAATAGCGCTGGGGATTCAGGAACATCGAGGCGTTGCCGGCGGCGCGGATCTCGGTGCGGTTGGCCGTGTAGCCGGGCATGATCGCCCCCGTGGAGGTCGGGAGATTCGGGTTGAACACCGTCAGGTTGGTCGTCACCCGCGGGTTCACGTCGGTGTAGTTGAAGAACGGCTCGTCGCCGGCGTTATAGAGAAAACGCAGCGAAACAGTCGTGGCCCGCGAGAGCCGGTAATCGGCCCGGCCGTTGAAGGCCTTGATCATACGGTTGTTGTAGCCGCTCTTGCGCAGATAGTTGTTGAAGTAGGCGGTATCGTTGACCGTGTTTTCATATTGCAGGAGGTCGGAATCGAACGGGCTGAGCACCTCTTGGTAGGAGCCGCTGACCGAGATCGCCAAATTCTTGCTGCCACCACCGACATCAAACACCTCGGTGTAGGTGCCGCTCACGTCGGGCCGGATCGGACGCTTCGCGGTCACGTCGTTCACGTTCGACCAGCTCGGGAAATAGCGCGCGCTGACCGAGTAGGTCACGCGACGGCGCTCCGCCATCGCCAGCGGCGAGCGGGTCTTGAGATTGAGCTGACCGCCGAGCGAATCCGCCCGCTTGTCGGGGGTCTGACCGGCGATGATCTCGATCTGCTCATACATCGATCCGGAGAACGAATGCAGCGTGGCCGTACGTCCGTCGCCGCCGACGCCCGTCGAGGACATCCCGTCCACGTTGAGGCGGGTGAAGGCAAACGGCTGACCGCGAATGCTGACGTTCATGATGAGATCGTCCTCATCGGTCTGCCAACCGGTGATGCCGGGCAACCGGGACACCAGCTCGCCCACGTTTTGGGTCGGCAGAACGCCCCATTCATCGAGCGCGGTCACGTTCTTCATGTTGGTCGCGTTACGCTGTTCGGTGAGGGCCAGGGCCCCGCCCTCCTTGATCGCCTCGACCGTGAAGGCCTGCATGGTGACGACATCGGCCGACTTCAACTGGATATCCGCCTGATCCGCGCCGCCGGCGCTGACCGTGACTTTCTGGCGGCCCTCGATAAAGCCCGAGTAGGAAACAACGAGGTCCACCACCCCGGCCGGCACCCCCTTCATCATGAAGCGACCGGCATTGTCGGTGAACTCGACGAGGTTCAGCGAGGGGATCGACACCGTCGCGCCTTGGAGGGCGTTGCGGGTGCTCGCGCTCGTCACCGTCCCCGCGATCGACCCGGTGGAGGTGGATTGGGCCTGCGCGGCCGAAACCGCGAAGGCGGCGAGGAGGACAAACAGGCTCGTGGGCAAACGCCACAGCCGGGGAATTGCACTGACAACACGGGAGTAGTTCATGGTTCTGACGGATTCGCCGAAGGATGAGCGGTCTCCTTCCGCAGCTTTGGTAGTGCCGAGATTAGAGAAGTGTCATATGGGCCCGGCCCGCTGCGAGTCCATGATTTTCGGGTCCGCCTCTTTCCGGCAAAAGGAGCCAAAGGATGTGCTGGCGTGCCCCCGCGTGGGTCGCCAAATGTTTTCTTCCGATGCAAGCTCACCCCTGCCGTCTGTCCGCGTCGCCCCGGTTTTTCGCGCTGCGGCGCGCCGCCCGCCTCGGCCTGTTCCTCGCCGCCACGTCCCTCGGACTGTCGCTCGCCTCCGCCGCAGCGGCGCCGTTCAAACCGGAAAAACTCGCCGCCATGGACACCGCGGTCGCCGAAGCCATCGCCGCGAAAAAAATCCCCGGCGGCGTCCTCTGGTTTGAACGCGCCGGCGAAATTTACCGCAAAGCCTACGGCCAGCGCGCCCTCGCCCCGGCGGTCGAGCCCATCAGCGAGGACACGATCTATGACGCCGCGTCGTTGACCAAGGTCATCGCGACCACGACCGCGGTCCTGCAGCTCGTCGAGCGCGGCCAGCTCGCCCTCGACGCGCCCGTCGTGCGCTACCTGCCGGCCTTCGCGCCACACGACAAAAGCGCCGTCACCGTGCGCCAGCTCCTCATGCACCAGTCCGGCCTGCGCCCGGACGTCGATACCAAGCCCGTCTGGTCCGGCTACGCGACCGGCGTCGATCTCGCCTGCCAAGAAAAACTCCGCAGCCCGCCCGGCAGCACGTTTGTCTACAGCGACATCAACTTCATCATCCTCGGCGAACTCGTCCGCATCGTGAGCGGCCTCCGGCTCGAGGCCTACGCCGCGAAAGAAATCTTCCAGCCGCTCAAGATGGTCGATTCCGGTTTCCTGCCGCCCGCCGCCAAATTTCCGCGCGTGGCCCCGACCGAACTCACTGACGGCAAGATGCTCCGCGGCGTCGTCCACGACCCCACGACCCGGTTCATGGACGGCGTCGCCGGCCACGCCGGGCTTTTCACCACGACGAGCGATCTCGCGCGCTTTTGCCGCATGCTCCTCGGCGGCGGTGAGCTCGACGGCGTGCGCATCCTCAGCGCGGCGTCCGTGGCCGAGATGACGCGCGTGCAAAACGACGGCTCGGACCGCCGCGGTCTCGGCTGGGACCTCGACTCGCGTTTTTCGGGTCCGCGCGGACGCTGGTTTCCGGCCGGCGCCTCGTTCGGTCATACGGGCTTCACGGGCACGAGCGTGTGGATCGATCCGGGTGCGCGGGCGTTTGTGATTTTCTTCAGCAACCGTGTGCATCCCGACGGCAAGGGGGACACCGCCCCGCTGCGCCGCACCCTCGGCACGCTCGCCGCGGAGGCCATCGGCCGCGACACCGGCGCGGTGCTGAACGGCATCGACGTGCTCGTGCGCGAAGAGTTCGCCCGCCTGCGCGGCCTGCGCATCGGCCTCATCACCAACCAAACCGGCCGCGACCGCGAAGGCCGCGCCACCATCGACCTGCTCCACACCGCGAAGGACGTAAAACTCGTCGCGCTCTTCAGCCCCGAACACGGCATCCGCGGCGTCGCCGACGACCAAGTGGGCGACTCCATCGACGAAAAAACCAAGCTGCCCGTCTACAGTCTCTACGGCGAATCGCCCCCGCGCGCGGGCTTCGCCAGCGCGGCCGACTACGATATGGCCGTGATCCGCGCCCGCGCGCCCAAAGCGGAGCAGATGCGCGATCTCGATGCCTTGGTCTTCGACATTCAGGACATCGGCGCCCGCTTCTACACCTACTCGGCCACCCTCGGTGCGGCGCTGGAGGCCGCCGCCCTGGCCAAGAAAAAATTCATTGTGCTCGACCGCCTCAATCCCATCCGCGGCGTGAGTGCCGAAGGCCCGGTGATGACGCGCGCCCCGAGCTTTATCGGGTTCCACCCGATGCCGGTGCGCCACGGCCTGACGCTCGGCGAACTGGCCCGGATGTATAACGTCGAACGCGCCTTTGGCGCCGACCTGACCGTCGTCGCCTGCGAAAACTGGACGCGCGACCAATGGCTCGATCAAACCGGCCTGCCGTGGACGAATCCTTCGCCCTCGATGCGCAGCCTGGCCGCCGCGACGCTTTATCCCGGTCTCTGCCTGTTGGAGAGCACCGTGGTCTCAATGGGCCGCGGCACCACGAAACCGTTTGAGCAAGTCGGCGCGCCCTTCGTCGACGGCGAACGCCTCGCCGCCGAGCTCAACCGCGCCGGGATCGTCGGCGTGCGGTTCGAACCGGTGACGTTCACCCCGCTTCCGGCCCTCTATCCCGGCCCGGCGTCGCAGCTCAAATACCGTGACGAACGCTGCGGCGGCGTGCGCGTCGTCCTCACCGACCGCGACCGTTGTCCCGTCGTGGACATCGGCATCGAGTTGGCGCTCGCGATGCAACGGCTCTACCCGGAAAAATTCAACACCGACGCCATGGCCCGCCTGCTCGGCGACGACGCCACGCTCGCCGCAATCAAAACCGGCCTGTCAACCGCCGCGATCAAGGCCGGCTGGGCGAAGCGCCTGACGGGGTTTGCGGAGCGTCGGCAACCGTTCCTGCTCTACGGGGTGACGCCCGGCCGCTGACCCGCCGCACGGGTGCCCCGCGGCCCCGCGCTTCCACAAAAAAAAGGCCCGGTTCCTTGCGGAACCGGGCCTTTTCGAGATTGGCGGGATGGACGGGACTCGAACCCGCGACCTTCTGCGTGACAGGCAGACGCTCTAACCAGCTGAGCTACCACCCCGTTAAATACGAAAGAGAGCGGAACGTAGAATCCGAGGACAACGAGTCAAGCGTGGTTTTGCCCTTGTCGGAAGAAGATGCCACCGATACCCGTCCCTGAGCGAAAATGCGGTGGTAGCTCAGCTGGATAGAGCAGCGGTTTTCTAAACCGCCGGTCGGGTGTTCGAGTCACCTCCACCGCACCACTTCTCCTCCGGGGAAGTGGTGCTCGGGTCGCCGGCGGCCC
>CAJAYO010000270.1 GCA_903948415.1 uncultured Opitutia bacterium
CACCTGCCTCGCTGCCCGGCATCGTCCTCGACGAGGGGCAGGCGAAAGTCTTCGGGGGCTGGAGCACCTCCGCCACCCTCCCGCCGTTCGTCGGCACCGGCTACCTGACGGATAACAATACGGGCAAAGGGCAGGGGAGCGTCACCTTCACGCCGGTCATCCCACAATCGGGCCGCTACGAAGTGCGCTTCGCCTACACCGCGCACACGAACCGCGCGAGCAACGTCCCCGTCACCATCCTCCACGCCGACGGCGAGAACACCGTGGTCGTCAATGAGCGGGTGGCGCCGCCGCTCGGCGGCCACTTCGTGAGCCTCGGGACGTTTCGCTTCGAGAAAGACGGTGCCGGTTACGTGCTCATCTCGAACGAGGGCACCGACGGCTTTGTGATTGTCGACGCGTTGCAGCTCATCGCCGCCGAAGCCGCGCCGCCCGTGGCCTTGGCCGGCAGCCGCGAGGGTCCGAAACGGGCCGCCAAGAAAACGGTCCGGGAGCCCGCCGATCCGGAAGCGCGCAAGGCCGCCGCCGAACTCCGCCCGCTCGAGGCCGACCTGAAAAAACTCGTCGCCGCCGGTCCGAAGCGCGCGCAGGCGATGGGCGTGCGCGAGGCCGCGGGCGAGATTGGCGACACGGAGATCCGCATCCGCGGGATCGCCCGCAGCCTTGGCCCGAAGGTTCCGCGGGGTCTGCTGGAGGTCGCGCTGACCGGGCCCGCGCCGACCTTTTCCGCGACGGAGAGCGGCCGCCGGGAACTCGCCGATTGGATCGCGAGCGAGGCGAATCCGCTGGCCGCCCGGGTGATCGTGAACCGCACCTGGGCGTGGCTGATGGGTGCGGGCCTCGTGCGCACGGTCGAAAATTTCGGCACCACCGGCGAACGCCCCTCGCACCCGGAACTGCTCGATCACCTCGCGCGGCAGTTCGTCGCCGACGGCTGGTCGATCAAGCGCCTGGTCCGGGCGATCATGCTGTCGCGCACCTACCAGCTCGCCGCGACCGCGTCGCCCGACGCCGCGCGCCTCGATCCCGACAACCGCCTGTTCTCCCACGCGAACCGCCGCCGGCTCGAGGCGGAAGAAATCCGCGACGCGATGCTCGCGGTCAGCGGGCAACTGGATCTGGCCTTCGGCGGGCCTAACATCGGCACGCCCGGCGCCGCGCCGGTGACCAGCGAATACACCTACGTCTTCACCGACACCCGCCGCAGCGTCTACACGCCGGCGTTTCGCAACCGCCGGCTCGAGCTCTTCGAGGTGTTCGATTTCGCCGACATCAACGCGCCCATCGGCCAGCGCGCGACGACGACGGTTGCCCCGCAGGCGCTCTTTTTGATGAACCACCCGTTTGTCACCGAGCAGGCGAAGCTCGCCGCCCGGCGCACGCTCGCCGCCGCCGTGCCCGACGAGGCCGGCCGCATCGAGCTCGCCTATCGCAGCGCGCTCGGCCGCGGGCCCACGGCCAGGGAGCGGGCGCTGGCGGACGAGTTTCTCCGGGCGCTCGGCGGCGATGCGCCCGTCGAGGGCTGGGCGCAGCTGCACCAGGCGATTTTCGCCAGCGTCGATTTCCGTTACCTTCACTGATCCGGCCACCCGCGCGCTCTCCCCGCCCATGAATTACCCCCCGTTTCTCACCCGTCGCCAGGCGTTGCAACAGCTCGCGTGCGGTTTCGGCTATATGGCGTTTGCCGGCGTCGCCGCGCAGGCGGCTGCCCGCAGCGCGACGAATCCGCTCGCGGCCCGCGCCGGTCATCTCGCCCCCCGGGCGAAGCGCGTGATCTTTTTGTTTATGGGCGGCGGCGTGAGCCACCTCGACAGCTTCGACTACAAGCCGACCCTTTACGCGCGCGACGGCCAGATGCTGGATTTCCTCGATCAGCGCGCGATCGCCAAAACCGGCGTGGGCGCGACCGGCCGCGTCATGAAGCCGATGTGGGACTTCAAGCAGCGCGGCCAATGCGGACGCTGGGTGTCCGAGCTGTTTCCGCACATGGCGGAACTCGCCGACGACTATTGCGTGGTCCGGTCGATGCACACCGACGGCGTGGCGCACGGCCCCGCGACGCTCTTTCTCCACACCGGCGCGACGAACCAGATCCGCCCCTCGATGGGCTCGTGGATCACGTATGGGCTCGGTTCGGAGAACGAAAATCTCCCCGCCTTCGTCTCGCTCAGTCCGACGCTCGCCAACGGCGGACCGCGGAACTACGGCAGCGCGTTTCTCCCGGCGGTCTACCAGGGCACGGCGATCGGCCGGGCCGGGCAGAAAGCGATCGAGGCCGGTCTGCGCAATGTCCGCCACCCGACGCGCACCGCCGCCGAGCAACAGCGGCAGTTCGAGCTCGTGCGCGCGCTGAACGAAGAGCAGCTCCGCGCGAAACCCGGCGACTACGAGCTCGAGGCGGCGGCCAGTTCCTTCGAGCTCGGCTGGCGCCTGCAAAACCACGCCCCCGACGCGCTCGATCTTTCGAAGGAATCCGCGGCGACGCTCGCCCTTTACGGGATCGGCGAGGAGCCGACCGACGACTACGGCCGGCAGTGTCTCCAGGCGCGCCGGCTCGCCGAATCCGGTGTGCGCTACATCCAGGTCAACTACTCCGACAACACGAACAATCCGGCGTGGGACCAGCACTCCAATTTGCCGAAGCACAAGGACCACGCCGTGCGCGTCGACAAGCCGGTCGCCGGCCTGCTCCAGGATTTGAAGGCCCGCGGCCTGTTGGACGACACGATCGTGTGGTGGGGCAGCGAGTTTGGCCGCACGCCCTACGCCGAGCGCAACGGCACGGGCCGCGACCACAACCCCACGGGCTTTTCCGTGCTGCTCGCCGGGGGCGGTTTCAAGCCCGGCTTCGCCTATGGCGAGACCGACGACTTCGGTCACTTCGCGATCGAGAACAAAGTCCACATGCACGACCTGCACGCGACGATCATGCACCAGCTCGGTCTCGATCACGAAAAACTCACCTTCCGCCACGACGGCCGCGATTTCCGCCTCACCGACGTGCACGGGCACGTGGTGAAGGATCTTTTGATGTGAGCCGGATAAAGTCGAAAACGGGTGGACCCCGGGGCCTCGGCGGCCGCACCGCGGCCCCGGAGCGCCCCCCGGTCCCCCGGGCGCCGGAGGGGTCCGCCCTGATCTCCGGGACAAAATGTTTTATTCAAAAAAAATGAAATCCCTCGCCCTGCTCCTCGCCCTCCTCGCGCTTCCGTGCTGCGCCCTCGCCGCGCCGTCCTACGACCAATCGCGCGTCCCCCTGGAGGTCGATGCCCCTAAGCCAGGCCTGACCAAGATTGTCCTGCTCGCGGGCGGGCCGAGCAGCAAGGCGATGGCCCACGAATATTTCGCGGGCTGCGCCCTGCTCATGGACTGGCTGAAACAACAGCCCGGCGTCTGGCCGGTGCTGGCGCGCGACTGGCCCGCCAACGAGCGCGTGCTCGAGGGCGCGAAGTGCGTCGTGTATTTCGGCGATGGCGGAGGCAAACAGCCCTTCGCCACCCCCGCGCGCTGGGCGAAGCTCACCCAGCTCATGGAGAGCGGCGCCGGCCTCGTGCTGCTGCATCAGGCGATGGATTTCCCGAAAGGCCCGGACGGCGACAAGATCAAGGGCTGGCTCGGCGGCGTGTTTCACAGCGACATCGGCAGCCGCGGCCACTGGGACATGGAGTTCAAAACGATTCCCGCGCACGAGGTCACCCGGGGCGTGACGCCCTTCGCCGCGCCCGGGGACGGCTGGCTCTACAACCTGCATTTCGCCGGAAACGGCGTCGTCCCGCTGCTCGTCGGCGCGGTGCCCGACAAATCCCGCTCCACGGCCGATGCGAAGAAACACCTCGGCCGCGACGAAGTCATCGCCTGGGCCTACACGCGGCCCGACGGTGGCCGCGGTTTCAGTTTCACGGGCGCCGATCTGCACCAGAGCTGGGCCTACCCGAGCCAGCGCACGCTGGTCCTCAACGGTATCCTGTGGTCCGCCCGCCTGCCCGTTCCGGCCAACGGCGTGCAAGTTGCCCTCGACCCCGCCCAGCTCGAACTCAACCTCGACGACAAACGCGCCGCCGCGGCCGAGGCCGCCGCCAAAGCCGCGGCGAAGAAAAAGAAGAAATAGCGGGCGGGTGCGCGGCGCGCCTACTGCGGAAATCCGTCCGCCGGCAGGCCGGGGAAAATCCGCAGGGCGTTTTTGTAGTAAAGTTTTTTCAGCACGTCGTCCGGGAGCGCGAGGCCGTAGAGTTTCCAGATGCCGTGATACTTCCGGATCGGGTCGAAATGCTCGTCCTCGGTCTCGAGCAGGCGAAAATAGACGTGGTATTCGCTGACGTTGTAGGCGTCTTTGCCGAAGAGGATACGGTCCTGGTATTTCACGAAGAAGCGGTGGGCCGCGCGCGGCTGGCGGCCGAGCTCGCTCGTGACGGCGCCGATCTCGGCATAGACGTTGGGCAGGCGGTCCAAGAGCTCGCCGAGCCGGCCGAGGTCGTGGCCCAGCCAGCCGAGGTGGGCGTTGATGAAGGTGGTCTGCGGATGCTTCGCGAACAGCCGGTGCTGTTCCTCGATCAGTTCTTCCCAGGTGAACGCGGTCTGTTGCGACTGGTTGCGCCGGACCTGGAGTTTCAACTCGAGCCAACGCTCGTTGTGCTTGTCCATCGGCTGAAAGAGCCCCCACGGATCGGCGGTGTGAATCAGGACCGGGATTTTGTGCTTCGCGCACACGGCCCACACGGGGTCGAAGCGCGGATCGTCGACCTTGATGCGCCCCTGGCTGTCGCTGAGCGTCATCCCGAAGTGCTTCCAGATTTTCAGCCCGATCGCGCCGGCCTGGATGTCGGCCTCGAGTTGGGCGGCGGCGCGGGCCGGGTAGTTCGGGTCTTCCAGATTTGATTCGTCGAGGTTGGTCATGACCGCGAAGCGACCCGGCGCGTGGCCCTTCATCGCGGTGACGGCATCGGCGACCCATTTGCCGTGGCCGCGGCTGACCGGCGAGTTGATCAGCAGGCCCATGTTGAGGCTGTCCATGTCTTTGATCAGCTGCGTGAGCTTGGCCGGACTGACGTCCCGCTGGTGATTGTGTACGTCGATGAAGGGGAACTTCGCCCGCGTCGGTTTGTGCGCGGGCCCGCGGAGGGTGGACTTGGGTTCGAACTCTTCGATCGACATGGTCTGGGCGGGCGCGAGGACGGCCGCGGCGAGGAGGGGCAGGGTGGCAAGGAGGAACCGGCGCATGGCCGATGAAAATCGCGGCCCGCGGCCGGGCGCGACTGTTTTCTCGGCGCGGGCGCGTTTGGGCGGAGGGCGTTGCGCGCACTTGCCTTCGGGCGGGCCGGCGTTGTTCATCGGCGAGCCCCCTTTCTTCCCCGATGAAACTCCCTGCTGTCCTGTTTGCGTTGCTCCTGGCTGGATCCGCCGCGGTCGCGGCGCCCCCGAATATCGTGGTCATCATGGCCGACGATCTCGGTTACTCGGATCTCGGCTGCTACGGCGGCGAGATTGCGACGCCGCATCTCGATGCGCTCGCGCAGGGCGGCTTGCGGTTCACGCAGGCGTACAACACGGCCCGCTGCTGGCCGTCGCGCGCGGCGGTGATGACCGGCTACTATGCCCAGCAGGTCCGCCGCGATATCGTGCCCGGGATCGCGAGCGGCGGCGGCAACCGCGGCATCCGCCCCGCGTGGGCGCCGCTCCTGACGGAATTTCTGCGCGCGGCCGGCTATCGAAATTACCACGCGGGCAAATGGCACATCGACGGCCGCCCGCTGGGCAACGCCTTCGACCACAGCTTCGAAATCGGCGGCGGCCAGAGCAATTTCTTCAAAGCCGGCGGCAACACCGACGACGGCGTGCCCAACGTCCAGACGCCCGACTACTACGTGACGACAGCCACGGCCGATCACTCCGTGAAGTATCTCCAGGAGCACGCGGCGAAGTTCGGCGGGCAGCCGTTCTTCCACTACCTGTGTTTCACGGCCCCGCATTTTCCCCTGCATGCGCCGGAAGCGGACGTCGCCAAATATCGCGACACCTACGGCAAGGGCTGGAACGTCATCGCCGAGGCCCGCTACGCCCGCCTCAGGCAAATGGGGATCGTGACGCATGCCCTGCCCCCGATGGAGCGCGACGTCGGCCCGCCCTATGCGTTTCCCGAGGACCTCAAAAAGCTCGGGCCCGACGAGGTGAACCGCCCGGTGCCGTGGAGCGAGCTGACGGGTTCGCAGCAGATGTTTCAGGCCGCGAAGATGGCCATCCACGCCGCGATGGTCGACCGCATGGACCAGGAAATCGGCCGCGTGATCGCGCAATTGAAGGCCATGGGCGCGTATGAAAACACGCTGATTCTCTTCGCCTCGGACAACGGGGCGAGCGCCGAGATGATGGTGCGCGGCGACGGCCATGATCCGGCGGCGCCGATGGGCTCGGCCAAATCCTTTCTCTGCATCGGCCCCGGGTGGTCGAGTGCGTCGAACACGCCGTTCCGCCGCCACAAGACGTGGGTGCACGAGGGCGGCATCGCGACGCCGCTGATCGCGCACTGGCCGGCCGGCATCGCGGCGCGCGGGGAACTGCGCCAAAGCCCGACGCACCTCATCGATGTTTTGCCGACGGTCCTCGAACTCGCCGGAGCGAAGATCCCGGCCGAGATCAAGGGCTTCCCGGTGCCGCCCTCTCCGGGCCGGAGTTTCGCCGCAGCGCTGAAAAAGGATGTGACGGTCGCCCATGATTTTCTCTGGTGGGAACACGAAGGGAATCGGGCGCTCCGCGCCGGCGATTGGAAAATTGTGGCGCTGGCGAAGGGGGATTGGGAACTCTACAACCTCGCGGTCGATCGCGGGGAGTCGGCCAATCTCGCGGCGGAGCATCCGGCCAAAGTGCGCGAGCTCGAAGCGAGGTGGACGCAACACCTGGAGGCGACGGTGCAGCTCGCGCTGTCGGCCCCGGCGAAGGAGCTGCCGTCGCCGGCCGCGCAAAAGGCGAAGCGGGCCAAGCAGGAGTAGCGCGCCGTTTTCCTGCCCGGCGATGAATCGCATTTTTTTCTGGCTGGCGCCGCGCTTCTGGCGGCGGCGGCCGCGCAAGGCCAGACGGCTCGTCCGTTGAAAGACTATCGCGACTACGCCCTGCGCCGCGACGGCGATGCGGGGCGCGGGCGGGCGTTGTTTGCTTCGACGGAAAAAGCCGCCTGCGCGGCGTGCCACACCGTCGATGGCAAGGGCGGGAAGGCCGGGCCCGACCTGCGCGCGATCGGCGACGAATTTTCGCGACGCGAGCTGATCGACGCCATCCTTGAGCCCTCGGCGGCGATCGCGGTGGGCTACGATGCGACGATCGTGGAGACGAACTCCGGCGAGACCTTCTCCGGCGTCATCAAGCAGTCCAACGCCGAGACCGTGGCCCTGATGGGGGCGGACGGGCAGTTGGTGAGCGTGCCCCGGGCGACGATCAAAGCCCAACGCAGCAGTCCCGGGTCGCTCATGCCGGCGGGGCTGCACGCGGGCCTGTCGCTCGCGGAGTTTGCCGATCTGGTGGACTACCTGGTGAGCCTGAAGCAGCCCGAAAACTCGCTGCGGGCCCATCAAGGCATGCCGGAGGTGATCGCGGAATTGGCGACGCCCGTGCCGCTGCGTCCGCTCTTCGCCGAGGCGCTGCGTTTTCCGGTAACGCCGGTGCGCCGGGCGGGTGATGCCCGCACGGGGCTCGTATGGTTCGGGGCGCTGCCCGGCGCGCGCGACACGTTTCTCGCCGCGCAGCAGACCGGCCGGGTTTGGCGGATGGAGCGGACGGCGGGCGTGTTTTCGAAAACGGTGTTCGGCGATTTCTCCGCCGAGGTGTTTTCGCAACGCGGTCCGAACGGTCTGCTCGGCGTCGCGTTTCACCCGCAGTTCGCGGTGAACCGGAAATATTATCTGAAGCATCAGGTTTTCGAGGACGGGCAGATCGCGACGGCCCTCGTCGAGCGGCGCGCGACGGCGGACGGGCGCACCGATGCCGGGGAGCCGTCGCGGCGGTTGCTCACGATTCCCTGCGTGACGCAGAATCACACCGGCGGGTGCATCGAGTTCGGTCCGGACGGCATGCTCTATCTCGGGATGGGCGACACCGGTCCGCAGCAGGACCCGAACGGTCACGGTCAGGACCTGCGCCAGCTCCTCGGCAAAATAGTGCGGATAGATGTCGACCGCCGCGACGGCGACCTGCCCTACGCGATTCCGGCGGACAATCCGTTTCGCGGGCGCACCGACGCGCGGCCGGAGATCTGGGCGCTGGGCTTTCGCGAGCCGTGGCGCTTCTCGTTCGACCGCGCGAACGGCGACCTGTGGGTCGGCGACGTCGGGCAGGACCGCGTCGAGGAAGTCGCAATCGTGCGGCGCGGCGAGAATCACGGATGGAACGTGTATGAAGGCTTCGAGCCGTTTTCGAACCGGCGGCGGCAGGACGGCGCGGTTTACGTTCCGCCGGTGGCCGCCTACAAACGACGCTACGGCAACTCGGTGACGGGCGGATACGTTTATCGCGGCGACCAGGCCTCGTCGTTCTACGGCGTCTATGTGTTTGGCGATTTTACCTCGCGGCGCATTTGGGGACTCACGCAGGAAGGCGGGCGGCTCACGGGCCTGCGGCAAATCGCGTTGTCGCCCGAAGGCATCGCATCGTTTGCGACGGACGGGCAGGGGAACCTCTACGTCGTGGGCTACGAAGGCATGGTCTACGAACTGGATTTCGCGGCGACCGGGTTTGAACGCGGTCCGGCGCCTGCGGAGGCGAAACCGGCGCCGCCGCCGCGACGCATCGCGTGGGAACGCCGTTCGTTTCCGTTGCCCGAATCGATCTGGAGCGTCGCGGCCCTCGACGTGAATGCGGACGGTCAGCGCGACCTGGTGGCGATGGGTGTGACGAAAGTCTTCGCCCTCACCGCGCCGGAGTGGCGGCCGGAGACGCTCTTCGATGCCAAGGAGGGGAAGATGTTGTATTGCGTCGCGCTCGATGCGAACGGCGACGGCGCCACCGACCTCGCCGTCGGCCGCTATCAGATTCCGTGGATCGAGTACCGCGCCGCCCAGACCAAGGGGAAGACGCTCGCGGAGCCGACCGGCCCCGACTTCAGCGTGGCGTGGATCGAGAATCCCCGTCGCGCAGGTGCGACGTGGCCGGTGCACGTCGTCGACCGGGAACTCAACGGCATCCACGGCTTGCACGCCGCCGACGTCAACGCTGACGGCCGCACCGACGTGATTGCCGACAGCATCAGCGGCCCCGCGTTTCCCAACAGCCTGGCGTGGTTCGATCTCGCCGCACCGGGCGGGCCGCGCCGCGAGGTCGTCACGCCGGCGGGCGCCGACGGCCGGCCGCACTATCTCGACTTTGCCGACCTCGATGGCGATGGGCGAGGGGACATCTTGCTCGGTGACTCTGGCGGCGGGACGTTCACGTGGTGGAAGCGCGGCGCCGCCGGCGAGCCGTGGACGAAACACCGGATCGCCCAGGAAAAGGGCGCGACGAACATCAAGGCGGGGGACGTCAACGGCGACGGCCGCATCGACGTCGTCGGTGCCTGCGGCCACGGCAAGGGCGTGTTTTGGTTTGAAGGGCCGACATGGACGAAGCGCGTGATCGACGCCGATCTCGCGACGCCTCACGCGCTCGCG
>CAJAYO010000271.1 GCA_903948415.1 uncultured Opitutia bacterium
ACCTCTCCCCGGTCAACACCCCCGGCGGCCTCATCGGCAGCTTCAACACGATCTTCAACACGCCCGCCATCGGCGACCTCAGCCCCGGCGGCCGCAACATTCGCAACGAGGGCCTCCTCCCCGCGATCGTCCGCGACACCCAGACCCAGGAGTCCAAGGGCGTCGAGCTCGAGGTCACCGCCAACCTCACCAAATCGTGGCGGCTCCTCTTCAACGTCGCCCACACCCGCGGCACCCAAAAGGAAATCGCCCCCGACAGCCGCGCGTTCATCGCCGCGAAAGACTCCGTCGCGCGCCAGATCCTCGCCGACGCCGGCGTGCTCATCAGTTCGACCAACGTCGCCACGATCAACCCCGCCCTGAACGATCCGACCCGCATCAACCAAGGCGCCGTCAACAACGCCGTGAACGCCTGGAACACCCTGCAAACCACCACGATTCCCAACCTCGTCACCGGCGCGCAAAAACTCGCCGGCGCCACCGACTACACTTCGAACCTCGGCACCGATTACACGTTCCGCGAGGGCAAGCTCAAGGGCCTCTCCACCGGCTTCGGCGTCCACTACCGCGGCAAGATGGTCGTCGGTTACCGCGGCGCCGATACGATCGTGAATCCCGCCAACCCGCTCACCGCCATCGACGATCCGTCCGTCGACGCTTACACGCCCGTCTACTCAAAGCCGCACACGACGGCCGACGCCCGCTTCGGCTACAGTTGGAAACTCGCCCAGCGCCGCACGCTCGCCGTGAACCTGAACATCCAAAATCTCCTCAATAACAACACGCCGATCTACTTCGTGAATCTCCCCGGCGGCCAGACCACCAACACGATCCTCCGCAACCGCAACGCCGACGTCACCTCGCCCGCCGTCTACACCGTGCCCGCCGGCTTCTCGTATCGCACTCCCCTCAACTGGACGCTCACCGCCCGCCTCGACTTCTAATATAATCTACGCGCCGGCCGCGTTGCGATTGAGCGGGGCGTGCGGAGCGAATGGGCGCCCACGTCCCGCTTTTTTCTTCGCCGCTCCCGCCGTTCCGCTTTGCCCCTGCCACGCCCCGCCGCAACGCCGCCCCGCCGCCCGCGCCGTCACCCTGCTCGCGCCCACCCTCGCCGCCTTCGCCGCCGCGCCGCCGCCGAACGGGCGGCCGAACGCGCCGCCGCCTAAACCGCCCCAAGTGGGAGCAGGAAACCGACCCCCAAGGGAGTGGTGGGTCCGCGCCGCGGGAGTTTCAGGAAATTCCGCACGCCGTGCCGCGAAAACAAACCGACTTGAGCGCAACCGCCTGCGCAAGAATGCCAAAATCACGTCCGCTTCTCAAAACCCCCAGTTTCCGGCCGGACACTAAATAGGCCAGCTCCTCGATCCATCGCCGACGGACGGCTCACGCCTTGACCGCAAGGCCGACGGAGCCTTGCCTGCCGTGGTCGTGAGAATCGCGCATCACACCTCCCACGCTTCAAAGGTGCGCGACCCTGCGGCCCGTTCTTGGCCGGACCACACTGGGGGCTCAGCGAACCGGGCCGATTCGCGCGACCGACGCCGTTGTTTCGTGGTGAAGGGCTAAGGGGCTGCCTTGGTTTTTCCTTCCGTCCCTCTTCTCCCGGACCCTCCGAAATTTCATGCCGTCTCCCTCCCCCTCCCTGCTTCGCTCGCTCGCGCTGTTCGCCCTCTCCGCCCAGGCAGCAACCGCGCAGTCGGCGGCCCTCCGGCCGCCCGACGAGGTCGTCAGCATGTCGGCCTTCGAAGTCTCCGCCGCTCCGAGCAACGACTACATCGCCTCCGAGTCCGTCACTGGCACGCGCGTGGCCTCCAAACTGAAGGATCTTCCCTTTCAAGTGAACGTGGTGACCGCGGAATTTATGACGGATTTCGCCGCGTTCGAAATGAGCGATCAGCTCGCCTTCGTCAGCAATATCTCGCCCTCCAGCTCCCAGGGCCAATTTCAGCTCCGCGGTTTTGCGAGCACGCCCTTCGTCGACGGTTTCCGTCGCCTCGGCAGCATCAGCATCGTCAATACGGATCACGTCGAGGTGATCAAGGGGCCGGCCGCATCGATCTATGGCCAGGTGCAGCCCGGCGGCGTCGTCAACTAGCTCACCAAGCGGCCCAAGACCCGGCCGGAACATCGCGTTGAGCTCGCCTACGGCAGCAACGAAACCTTGCGCGCCACCGCCTCCACCACCGGCCCTACCGCCGGCCGTCGCGTGTCCCATCGCATCGATGTTTCCCATCAATCACGCACCTTCGACCAGGCCTTTGCGCGTCGCGAAACGCGCTATGCCTCGGGCGTCCTGCAGTTCCGGCCCGACGAAGCGACTTCGATTCTCGTCAAGGTCGACCGCAACGAAACCAACAACCGTGACCCGGTGCGCGTGCCGTATACCAAGGTCACCGGGGGCGCGCCCAGTCTTTCGACCACGGGCTTCGGCAACACCAACTTCACGCCGGTCACCGACGTCAACGGCAAGCCGGTCTATTACGGCTTCACCCTTCCCGTCGCGGTGCGGCCCACGGCAAGCCGCCAGCCCATCGCCCTCGGCGTCGCCACCGACACGGTCGTAACCCCGCTGCCCAACCCCGCGATCGTCGGACGCTATTTTCAGAACCCCGACGACTATGCCGCCTACACGGCCTACTACCGGACCACGCAGACCGCCGGATATGTCAGCCCCGCCAACGGCACCGGACTCCGCCTCAACAGCCAGCTGAATCTGCCCAGTTCCGGCTGGGCGCCACCGGATCACCGGCTCGCGCTCCTCCGGCCCGACGGCACCCTCGGCGACGATCAGGCGAATCTGACGGCCGACACGCTCACCGCCGACCGCCGCTTCAGTCGCGTCTTCAGCTCCCGCTTCACTCTCGACGCCTACAACCGCACCCGCCACCGGCAAAGCAACAACAACCTGCAGCCGACGTTCGACGAGCTGGCGTACCCGGACGGCAAGTACGGCGTCAGCGGCCCGGCCTACGCCGTCAACGACCAGAACGGACAAACCGCCCAGCTCGACACCCTCGCCGCCTTCGCCACCGGCCCGGTCGGCCACAAGCTCCTCTTCACCCTCGACTACGCCGCCGTGCGCAAGCGGGACTGGTCCTTGCGCACCATCACGGCGCCCACGGGCACCAGTGTGCTGCGCGACAACTACACGGTCACCGACAACCGCTCGCCCCGGGGGCAGGTGAAGTATCCGTTTGTCTTCATTCTGGGGCCGACGGCGATCGCCAACGGGGCCCTCCCCTACCCGTACACCGACTACAGCTACTCCTTCCCAACCTACCAGCGGTACCCCGAGCTCTACACCGAGAGGAACGGCCACGTGGAAGCGGAAAACACCGACCTGGGTTTCTTCCTGAGTGAACGCGCGAGCTTTTTCCGGGGGCGCCTGCTGGCTTTCGGCGGCATCCGGTATGATCGCATGCGCAACAAGGTGCAGGACCGCGAGACCACGGGCGACACTGTCCGCTGGAACAACCACGCCTTCACCCATCAAAGCGGACTCACCTTCAACGTCACCCCGAACCTCGTGCTGTTCGCCAACCACTCCTCGACCTACAATCCGAATCCCCAATACAAATACGACAAGGCCACCGGTGCGGTGGAAGTATTTGGAAACGAGGCCGGGCGCGGCTTCGAGTACGGCGCTCGTCTCTCCTGGTTCGACTCCCGGTTCACCATCGGCCTGAGCCGTTTTGACATCGAACGCCGCGACAAGCTCGACGCTTTCACCAACGAATACGGAGAACCCGAGTATGTCGCCAACGGCCGCCAGCGTTCCCGCGGCTACGAAGTGGACTTCAACCTCCAGCTCACTTCCACCCTCCAGGTCCTCGGCGGCTACGGTTATAACGATGCGGTCTACACCCAAAGCTCGCTGCCTTATTTGCTCGGCACGACGACCCCGCAATCGCCCAAGGACAACCTCGGTGTCGCGGCGCGGTACGCGATCCGCACCGGTCCCCTGCGCGGGCTTTCCGTCACGGCCGGCGTACGCACGCTGAGCAAGTCGCTCCTGAGCGTCGGCAGCGGCAATGTGCTCTCCACGACGCCCTATCGCGCGGCCGGCACCTTCACGCCGATCATCTACAACACCCCCCTCCCGCATGGCTCGCTGCCGTTCCCGCAGTTGCCCGACGGCCTCGCAATCCTCAGCGCCAACACGGTGCTGGCGAGCGGCACGGCCGACCCCGCCGGCTCCGGCCTCCGGGTCACGCAGGTCAACAAGGGCTATGTCTCCGGCGCGCCCACCGTCAACGGCCAGCTCGCGATTCCAGCCGGCTGGGTCCGCTGGACCCCCGGCCAGACCATGACGGCCGGCACCCGCTACTACCTGCTCGACGGCGATGGCCAAACGGCCTCCAGTTACCACTACAGCACGCCGGTCGACGACGGCCGCGGCTCTGTCTTCAACGATCCTTCCATCGTCTGGGAGTGGGGGGTGTCCTACACTTTCCGCCCGCGGGCGCGAAAGACCGCCCATCGCGTCGGCCTCAACGTGAAGAACGCCTTCGACCGCACCTACACCTACGGCAGCGGGACGCTCGGCGACCGCCGACAGTTGATCGGCACCTATGGCGTGACGTTCTGATCCTGCGCGCACGCCCGCCCCCGGCGTGCCACCCTCGGCCTGGGCCTGCAGGCCGGGAAACACCCCCGTGCCTTCGTCGATCCGCTGGCGCCACGGCAAATTCGCGGTCCATGTGCGTTGAGCCGCGGAAGCCACCCAACCGCAGCGACCCAACGCATCCGTTCCTCACCCAGCGAACGCGAGAGTTGACCTTCACGTGTCCGCTCCTCGGGTCGCGCCATGGACAATTCGTGACGCGGTCGCGGCGAGCACCGGCGAGCCGACGCGCGACTCGGCTTGCGGGCGCTCGCCGCTCCTGGGCATGGCAGGCTTCGTTTCTTCGGTGTCGTTACACCAGGGTCCCAACCATGTCCTTGCGCGAAAGTCTCGACGAACTGACGCGCCTCACGCCCGCGGAGCGCCGCCTGCTCTGCCGCCGCGCACTCGCCGTCGACGAGGCCGACGAGATCGCCGCCCTCGCACACACGGCCGCCGAAGGCTTCGCGCTCCTCGACCGGATGGAAGCGGGCGACGCCGCCCCGGTGGTGAAAGCGGGTGTTGGCGAAGAAAAACCCTTTTCCCGCGCCCGTCTGGCGGAGGCGCACCCAGTTGCCGACGCGTGCAACGGCTGCGGCGGATTCCGGCTGAACGGCTTTCACGCCGGGCGGTTCGCAGACCCTGTCTTGAAATCAGCCGCCGGCGCCCGGGCGGCGTTGGCGCTTTGGGGCGAATGACCGCCCGGCAGGCAGAGTTCCGGTCGCGATTCGGCCGAGGGTCACGGCGGGCCGGTCGCCGTGAGCCCGGCCGAGGGCGTGGCCGAGCTGAGGCGATCGCACGGTGCCCGGAGCGCCGACCGGACCGGTTCGTTTCGCGCGCCCCCCGCTTGTTGCGCGCCAATGACCCGGCGCAAGTTTTGACCCTTTTTGCTCTCGCGTGATTTCGACCGTGGGTCGGGCATCACTCCGGGATGACGTGCTCACCCCGGTGGCGACCCAAGCGGATCCATTTTTCCAGTTCGACGGCGGCGAAGGCCACGGCCGCCACGCCGACGATGCGCAACCACGACGCACCGCTGATCGGCGCAGTGTGGAAGAGCCGGTTCATCCCGGGGGCGTACGTGAAGAGAAGTTGGGCGCCGAGCATCGCCAGCGAACCGGCGATGGCCCACCCGTTCGTGCACCACCCGAGGGCAAAGACGGAATGGCTGAGGGAGCGGCAACTGAAGAGGTAGGCGATCTCCACCAGCACGATGACGTTGATCACGGCGGTGCGGGCCGCTGCCACCGTTTCGCCCGCGATCATTAGCTCCCAGAAGAATAGCCAGAGCGCGCCGGCCATCATGATGAGGGTGACCAGCCCGGTGCGCATGACCAACGCGTAGGTCAGCAGCGGACGCTTCGGGTCGCGCGGCGGGCGGGACATCAGATCGCGCTCCTTCGGTTCGAACACGAGCATCAGCCCGAGGAGGAGTGCGGTCGTCATGTTGACCCACAGCAGCTGCACGGGCAGCGCCGGCAGCGTCAGGCCAAACAAAATTGCCGTGAACAGCACCGCCGCCTCGCCCGCGTTGGTCGGGATCGTCCAGACAATAAACTTGGTCAGATTGTCGAACACGCCGCGGCCCTCCTCCACGGCGGCCTCGATGGAGGCGAAGTTGTCGTCGGTGAGAATCATCGCGGCGGCCCCCTTGGCCACATCCGTGCCGGCGCGGCCCATCGCCACACCGATGTCGGCCTGCTTGAGCGCGGGCGCGTCGTTGACGCCATCGCCCGTCATGGCGACGACGTGGCCGTGCAACTGGAGCGCCTTGACGAGCCGGAATTTTTGCTCGGGCGCGACGCGGGCGAAGACGGCGGTGCGTTCGGCGACCTCGGGCAGGTCAGCGTCGGAGATTTTCTCCAATTCGCGGCCGGAGAGGGCGGCGAGTTGCCCGTCCGCTGCGCGGCCCTTGAGCCCAATCTGCACGGCGATGGCCCGGGCGGTGACGAGATGATCGCCGGTAATCATCTTCACGGCGATGCCGGCGCGCTGGCATTCGCGCACCGCGGCGATCGCGGCGGGACGCGGGGGATCCATCATTGCCTGCAACCCGAGGAAGGAGAGGCCTCCGCCGACATGGGCGTGTTCGAGTTTGGCGTGATTTGCCTCCACCTGCCGGCGGGCGAGGGCCAGCACGCGCAGTCCACGCGCGGCCATCGTTTCGGCGGCGCGATGCACCGCGTGCCGGTCGAGCGCGACCCGCTCGCCGCGTTCGCCGAGGGCGTCGGTGCAGCGTTCGAGCAGGCGTTCGAGCGCGCCGACTTTGTAGATCACGCGGCCGCCGCGCGCGTCGTGCAGCGTGGCGCGGAACATATGCTCCGACTCAAACGGAATCACATCCACCTGCGGCGACTCGCGGTTCACTTCAAGGTGGAGCAAACCGGCCTTCTCGGCGGCGACGAGCAGCGCGGCTTCGGTCGATTCGCCCCGCACCTTGATCCGGCCGTCCTCGCGCACGAGTTGGGCATCGTTGCAGAGAACCCCGGCACGGAGGCACTCGGCGAGCGCAGGATGGCCCGCCAGGTTCACGACCGCGCCGTCGAACCGCAGGTCGCCGATGGGTTCGTAACCCGCGCCGGTGACGGCGTAGAGCTTTCCGCCCGCATAGATTTCCTGCACGGTCATCTCATTCTCGGTGAGTGTGCCGGTCTTGTCCGCGCAGATTACGGTCGTGCTGCCGAGCGTTTCGACCGCAGGCAGCTTGCGGATGATCGCCTGCCGCTTCGCCATCCGCGACACCCCGACGGCGAGCACGATGGTAACGGCAGCGGGCAGACCCTCGGGGATCGCGCCGACCGCGATCGCCACCGCGGCCATGAACATGCCGGCCGGTGCTTCACCGCGCGCCACGCCGACGGCGAAGGTGATCGCCGCAAGCGCGAGAATGGCTCCGAGGGCCAGGTTGCTGAACTGGGCGATTTTTCGGGTGAGCGGGGTGGACAACTCGACCGCGCGGGCAATGAGCCGCCCGATGCGCCCGGTTTCCGTCTGGTCGCCGATGGCCCAGACGACGCCTTCGGCCACGCCGCCCGTGACGAGCGTGCCGGCATAAGCCAGATTCTTCCGTTCGGCGAGAATCGTGTCGAGCGCGAGCGGGTCGGCGTGCTTGGCCACGGGGAGCGACTCGCCGGTGAGGGCGGATTCATCCACCTGCAGATTGCGGACGTGGAACAGCCGGAGGTCGGCGGGCACGCGGTCGCCGGATTGCAGGAGCACCACATCGCCCGGAACGAGTTGCTCCGAGGGGACGCGCTGGTTGCGAGCGTCGCGCCGCACGGTGGTTTCGGTGGTGACCATTCGGGCGAGCGCCTCGATGGCTTTTTCCGCCTTCGCCTCCTGCAGGAAACCAACGATCGCGTTGATGAGCACGACGCCGAAGATGACCGACGAGTCCACCCATTCGCCCAGGAACGCCGTGACGCCGACGGCCAGCACCAGGATGTAAACGAGCGGTTGGTTGAACTGCCGCAGGAATTGGGCCCACGCCGGCGGGCCGCGCCGCGCCGTGACGCGATTGGGGCCCCACTCCTGCTGACGGCGGCGAACTTCATCGGCGGACAGGCCGGTGGACAATTTCACGTCGAGGAATTGCAAGGCGTCCTCCGCCGGCAATTGGTGCCATGGCGCGATGGGGGCCGCCGGTTGCCGCGCCGCTCTTGAACCGGCGGAGGAATCCACGTCGACCCCCAGCGAGTTGCGCCGATTCATGGGGTTTCAGTTCCTTGATGTTCAATCCACCGGCGGTTGGACGACGAACAGCGGGCGGCGGCTGGTGGCGATCACCTTTTGGGCGACGGATCCCACGATGCCCGCCGACCAACCGGAATGCCCGTGCGATCCCAGGCAGATGACATCGGCCCCGAACCGTTCGGCGGCCTGGCCGATGCCGGCACTCGGCTCGCCATGCTCAACCACTTCGACCTCCGTGGAGATGCCGAGGCCCGCCGCTTCCACCGGGATCAACGCGCGCAATTTTTGCTCTGCAGTCTTGAGGTGCCTGGCATGCCGCGTTTCGAAACGTCGGTCCGCCACGCCTTGCAGATACTTGCCCTGCGGCAAGGCATGGGGATGCATCACATGCACCAGCCGGACCGCGCCGCCGCTCCGCACCAGCGAGTAAGCGTGCGTGATGGCCTGGCCCGCCACGTCGGAGAAATCGGTCGCGGCCAGCACGCGCCGTACGGCCGGGGCGATCGAAGCGCCGCGTTTCTGCGGCGTGGAAAGGGGCACCACCGCCACGCTGGTGGCCGCGCGGTGGAGCAACCCGCGCGAAACCGACGTGTGCCACAGCCGCTCGAAACCGCGATACTGGTGCGACCCGACCACGATCAGGTCGGCCCGCATCTCGTCGGCCATGACCGCCAAACGGGCGTCCGGCCGTCCCCAGTTGCCCTCCACGCGCGAACGGAACGGGGTGTCGCCGAACAGTTCAGTCACCCGGGCCTTGAGGTCGCGCTCCAGAATTTGCTGCACCTCCGGTGCGTTGCCGCTGAGGGGCACCGCCTCGGGGCCGCCAAGGCGCGACCGCTGCTCGGGCGGCCAGTCGACATAACCGACCACGAACTCGCACGGCCCGATGGCCTGCAGTCCCTTGGCCCAGCCCAACGCGGCTTCGGACGTGACGGTGAAGTTGAACGCGACGAAAACCTTGAGCGATCGCTCGCCGCGCGCCCACGCGGTAAACGGTGCGGCGTCGCGCACCACCAGGGTCGGCACGGTCGCGCGTTCCGCCGTCCGCTCGGACACGCTGCCGAGCAGCCAGCGCGTCGCGGCTCGTTTGCCCAAAGACGACACCACCACGAGCCGATGCGTCCCGGCCTGCACGCGCTTGACCATCTCCTCGTCGGCGGAGCCGCTCAGGAGCACCTCCTCGACCAGCGCACCTTGGCGCCGTAGACGCTCCGCTTCCGCGCGCAGATCCTCGCGCACCCCCGGATACTTCGGGATGACGCTCACGTGCGTGAGTTCCAGCGGGGCGCCGAGGCGTTGCGCCAGCACGGTGGCGACGTCCGCCGCGTGCTTGGCCTTGGCAGAGAAATCTGTGCCGCAAAGCAGTCGTGCCGTTTGCGATGGGGGCCGGTTTAGATTTGCCGATTTCATTTTAGGGTTGGTTTAAGGAGGGAGTGGTCGAGTTCGGAGGAGGCAGGCTCCGCGCCCACTCCGTTGGTTGCGCCCCAATCACCCTGGGCGGAGTTTGACCCGTTCAGCACCCCCGCCTCGTTTGGCTTCGGATGTGCGGTGCGATTTGCGCGTCGTGGGGCGGCTTCTCGTGGTGGGCGGCACCGGGACGACAATGACCGGAGACGGGGACCGCTTCAGCTCCCCGCCGGTCGGGCTACCGCCCAGCAAACCGTCGAACGCGGTGTGCCCAAGTGCTCCAACCCCGATAGCCGAGCCGCGGCGTTTCCTGGCGAACTCGGCGATCGGGAACACGGGAGGCCGGTGCGCGGGGCCATGACCGCCGCCCAGCCGGCCTTTTGCGCCTTGCTCCGTCGCTTCGCCTGGCGGTGTGCGGCGCTTTGCCGAACCGGCGCTGGCCTGCGCCGGGGAATCAACCACCGGGCCGAAGTCGCTCACGCTCATCGGGGGCGGCTGCACCACGTGCACGAAGGTGATCGGACACTGGATGAGACGGGCCCGCTTGGTCGCCTCGGAAATCACCGGCCGGCTTCCGGCGGAGAAATCGACTGGCACGAGGGGGGGGCTCATTCTCACGAGGGACGAGGGGTTGCGGATCGTAGCCGACGGGGAAAACTAGCCGAAAGGCCCGCCTGCCGCTGCGCGGTATTTGCCATTCCTTGGGCGCCGGTTGCTCGCCCGATTATTTCAGCCGTGAAGCGATCTGGCGCGCTATACCGGTCGCACGCAGCGGCGCGACCGCCTCGCTTCACGGGCGCTGATTCTCCTGCCGCCGCGTGTCCCGCAGCATCCGGGCCGCGTCGTGGGGTGTCGGCTCGTCCAGCGGATCCCTCCGCGGCACGGCCGCACCCGGAAACCGTTTTGGCGGCAGGCCGCCGGCCCGCCTTCGTGAGCATCTGCAATTCAGCCATCCCTGGGCCTTTCTTCTCGGTCCCGCTCACCCGTTCCATGACGACCGGCACCGCCTCTTTTCCTCCCGCGGCGACCGCCGCTACCACGGGTGTGGGCGATGCGAGCGGCGTCGGTTTGCACGCCGGCAACTGAGCCCGCATGGCCTCCGCGAGGTGGGCGGAAACCACCCGCCCGTGCCTTGTCCCCTTCGTCCCGCCTCGCTTCTCCTGCGCGCCGCTTCGCCCCCGTCGGCGCGGAACTCTCCGCCCCATGACTCAACCCCGGCAAGAGGAGCAGCACGAAGCAACGGGAGTGTGGACAACGTTTCCCGCAGACACGGCAGGGACACCGCCCCGCTGGTGCCTCAGCGTGCCCGGCCGGGTTCCGACGTTTTCGCCGGGGACCAGCCACCCGTTCATCCCCCGATCCCGTTTGCCTGAACGGGTCGAACCCGCCTCGTCGTCCCCGCGTTAGCCTAACGCATAATTGGCATCGAACCGGCGACCTCAACCGCCCTACCTTCACCGCGCTCACGCTCCCCGGATTTTTCCCCTCCCCAGCTCCCGACTACCCAATCGTTCGCCATGCCCCGCCACCTGACTGCCATCCCATCCCTCCACCGCTCCGCCCGCCATCCTCTCCGCGTCGCCGGGGTCGCCGCCGCCGCCATGTCCTGCCTGTCGCTCTCGGCGCAGTCAGCGCGCGCCCTCGCTTCGTCCGCCGCCGCCCCGTCCGAGCCGCCCGTCACCCTCTCGCCCTTCGAGGTGAACACGAGCCGCGATGCGGGCTTCGTCGCCGCCAGCTCCCTCGCCGGCGGCCGGCTCGCCACCGACCTCGTCGACACCCCCGTCGCCTACTCCGTCCAGACGCGCGAATTCCTCGACGCCCTCAACCTCAGCGATCTCAACGAGGCCATCAACTGGACCGTCAGCGCCACCACCACGCCCGACGATGGCGGGGGTCAGCTTTTCGGCGGCACCGGCAGCAGCACGATCCGCGGCGTCGGCTCCAATGCCGTCAACCGTAACTTCTTCACCGGCGGCGCCAACCCCTCGACCTATAACCTCGAGCGCATGGACTACGCCCGCGGCCCCAACTCCATCCTCTTCGGCACCGGCACCATCAGCGGCACGTCCAACGCCGTCGTGAAATCCGCCCGCCTCGGCCGCAACGCCACCGAGGTCCGCACCGAGTATGGCTCGTGGGATTCGCTCCGCGCCACCGTCGACGCCAACTACTCCCTGAACAAGAAAATCGCCGCCCGCGTCGTCACCACGTGGCAGGACACCCAAACCTTCCGCGATTGGGAGCGCACCCAGCGGCGCGGCGTTTCGCCCTCGCTCACCGTCGAGCCCACGCGCACCACCCGCGTTGCCCTCATCGGCGACTACTACGAGCAGAAAGTCACCGCCGGCATGAACGCCCTCAACGATTCCCTCTCCGGCTGGGACGGCCGCACGGTCTACTCCGGCCTCCAGCCCGCCACGCTCCCCAGCCAGTCCGCCTTCGGCGCCTCGCGCGTCGGCACCAACTCCTGGGTCGTCTCGCCCGCCTCCGGCCGCGGCTTCGACACCGCGCTCAGTTACACCGGCCTGATGCAGACCACGTTTTTCGGCGGCAACCGCGCCGTCAACGGCGTCACCGCGGCCAACGGCGGCAACCTCGGCTTCAACGGCGGTCCGCTCATCGACACGCCCATGATCACCCCCGGCATCTACGACGCCGCGATCGCCGGCTCCGCCTTCCGCGTGCCGAGCCGCTCCTTCACCAACATCGGGCCGAATCCCACCGCGATTAACCGCTTCCGCGACGCCACGCTGTTCATCGACCAACGGCTCGGCGACTCCCTCAACGTCCAACTTTCCGGCGCCGTGAACAAGCTCTTCAGTTACGGCCTCATCGATTACTACACGAATCAGGGCTACCAAAACACCTACATCGACATCAACCGCCTCCTGCCCGACGGCGCCACCAACCCGAACTTCCTCCAGCCCTACAACGAATTCAGCCGCCCCGAGCGCCAGAAGGTCGACACCACCAACCGCGCCCTGCGCTTCGCCGCCGCCTACAGCAAGACCACCCGCTGGTTCGATCTCCGCGCCAACCTCATCGGCGCCCACGAGAACCAGGAAATCTTCCGCTCCCGCGAATACTACATGCTCCCGGTCGACGCCGACGCGCGCGCCTGGGGCCTCGTCACCAGCACGCGCACGCAGACGCTCCGCTACCGCTACTATTGGAACCAGCGCGAACGCGAACTCACCGAGATGAAGTCGATCACCCTCGTCGATCCCACCGCCGGCACCTCGCGCACCTTCAATCCCCTCTGGGTTCTCGGCTCCGACCGCAACGACGCCACCACCCTCAGCGACGCCACCACGAAATACTACCAGGCCTCCGCCAACGTCTCCTTCTGGCAGAAGCGCCTCATCGTCCTCGGCGCCTTCCGCGCCGACCAGGTCGACCGCAGCCAGCGCCTCTTCCTGCGCCCGCTCGATCATCCCGCCGGCTACGGCGCGCTCACCCGCGACCACTTCATCTACCGCCCCAACGCCCCCGAAGATTATTTCAAACTCACCTACGTCCCGAAAAACGCCGCCGGCGGCGCCACCGGCCCGGCGCAACTCGCTCCCGCCACCCGCCCGCGCGACACCACCACCGGCGTCGCGCTCCCGCAATACGCCCGCGACCGCTTCCAGGACGACTTCAATCCGCCCCCCACCAGCACCAAGAAACCCACCAAATCCGTCGGCGGCATCTTCAACGTCGGCCGCGGCATTTCGCTCTGGGGCAATTTCGCCCAGACGTTCAACCCCACCGATTTCACCCGCACCACGATCGACTACGGCACGCCGCCCCCCTCCGTCTCCGAGGGCAAGGACTACGGCCTCCGCGTTTCCTTCGGTCCGAAACTCTACCTCACCCTGAGCCGCTACGAATCGAAGGAAAACGACGCCTCGATCACCCAGCCGTCCGGCTTCAGCAACCTCCAGGTCCTGATCAACGCCAACGCCCTCGGCGACCTCAGCTCCGACGGCCGCAACCGCCGCGGTCTCGGCGATGTGCCCATCGGTTGGAACGACACCCTCGACCGCAAGAGCCGCGGCTACGAGTTCGAGGCCGTCGCCAACCTCACGCCCCACTGGCGCCTCACCCTCAACGCCGGCCTCGCGGACGCCTCGCAGACCGACGCCTACCGCCAGACGCGCGCCTGGGTCGACGCGCAGACGCCCACCTTCACGCAGATCCTCGACGACTCCGGCATTCAGTTCGACGCCAGCGGTCTCGCCGTCGCCAAGCCCGGCGTCACCCCCGCCAACTCCCCCGACCTCAACGCCACCGTCAACGCGTGGAATTCCCTTCAGGCCAGCCGCGCCAACTGGGTCAGCGGCACCCAGCTCCTCAACCGCCTCACGAAATACACCGCCAACGCCTACTCCGATTACCGCTTCAGCCGCGGCAAACTCACCGGCCTGCGCCTCGGCTACGGCATGCAGTTCCGCGGCCCGCAAGTCATCGGCTACCGCGGCGCCGACACCCGGGTGAACCCCGCCAACCCCGCCACCGCCATCGACGATCCCACCGTCGATGCCTACACCGTCGTCTGGCAAAAAGCCTACTTCCTCGCCACCGCCACCGTCGGCTACCCGGTGAAAATCGCCCGCCACAAAATCGACTTCAACCTCTCGATCACGAATCTCTTCAACTACGACACGCCGCTCTATAACTCGATCGGACTCCGCGCCCGCGAGGGCGATCTCACGTCTCCCGCCCGCGTGAGCTACCCGCGCTACTTCAGCTACACCACCCCGCGCAGCTTCCGCCTCTCCGCCACGAAAACGTTCTGAGTTTCCTTTTCGTAGCACGGAGCTTCAGCCCGTGCTTCACCGCTTCCAAGCGCGGGCTAAAGCTCCGCGCTACGCCTTATCCACCGCCCACCCTGTCCGGCTCCTTCCCCGCAACCCGCGACCGCTGGCGCCATCGCCTGCCGCATTGGGAAGTTTCCGACCGACCGCACTTCATCACCATCCGCTTCACCGGCTCGCTCCCCTCCGACGTGCTCGAACGCGTGCGCGAAATCCACACCAACCTCCAATCCATCGAACCCGCCTCCCCGCAGTTCGCCGCGCTCCAACGCCAGTAT
>CAJAYO010000272.1 GCA_903948415.1 uncultured Opitutia bacterium
CCCGGCGTGACGAAGCCCGGCACCGCCACCAAGGCGCTCGTGTCCAACCTCGATTTCGGCGAGACGTTTCTCGACGTGGCGGGAGTGCCGGTGCCGGCCGACATGCAGGGCCGCAGCTTCAAGCCGTTGTTGCGGGGCGAGACTCCCGCGGATTGGCGCACGGCGTTTTACTATCAGTATTTCGAGTATCCCACGCCCCATCGCGTTCGGCCGCACTACGGCGTGATCACCGACCGCTACAAGCTCGTGCACTTCGAGGGCATGGGCGAGGCGTATTGGGAGCTCTTCGACCGCGAGAAAGATCCGAGTGAACTGAAGAGCGTTTACGGCGAGGCCGCATATGCCGCCACCATCGCCGAGCTAAAGAAAGAGCTCACGCGCCTGCGGCAGGAGTTGAAAGTGCCGGCCGAAATTCCGGCGCGATTCTACGGCAATCAGGGCGCGGGTGGCGAGGGTGGAAAGCGAAAGAAACAGGCCAAGCAGTCGGACCTCTGACCATGATCACGAAATTCATCCGCTGCGGTGCACTCGTGCTCGGGACCGCGATGCTCGCGGTGAGCGGCCACGCGGCCGCCGCGAAACCCAACGTCCTCTTCATCGCGGTCGACGACATGAACAACGACCTTGGCTGCTATGGCACGCCGGTCGTGAAGTCGCCCAACATCGACCGGCTTGCGGCGCGCGGGGTGCGCTTCGAGCGCGCGTATTGCCAGTTTCCGCTCTGCAGCCCGAGCCGCTCTTCGATTATGACCGGTCTGCGGCCCGATGCGACGAAGGTGTTTAACCTGCAGTATCACTTTCGTCAGGGCCTGCCGGACGTCGTCACGCTGCCGCAGCTCTTCCGGCAAAACGGTTACTACGCCGCGCGGGTCGGGAAGATCTACCACTACGGCAACCCGGGCGACATCGGCACGAGCGGCCTCGACGACCCGGCCTCGTGGCAGGAGGTCGTCAACCCGGCGGGGGTCGACAAGACCGCCCTCGAGCCGGAGATCACGAACTTTACGCCGCAGCGCGGGCTCGGTTCGGCGATGTCGTTCTTAAGCGATGCGAAGGGCCGCGATGAAGACCACACCGACGGCAAGGTGGCGACCGAGGCGATCCGCCTGCTGGAGAAGCGCCGGAGCGAGCCCTTCTTCCTCGCGGTGGGATTCTATCGGCCGCACACGCCCTACGTCGCACCGAAGAAATATTTTGACCTCTATCCGCTGGAGAAAATCGACGTTCCCGCGATGCCGGCCGGCTACGAGAAGACCGTGCCCGCGGGGGCCCTGTCGGCGACGAAGCCGTGGCCGAATTTCGGCACCACGGTCGAGCAGGCCCGCCTGACCAAGCAGGCCTACTACGCGGCGATTTCGTTCGTCGATGCGCAGATCGGCCGCGTGGTCGATGCGCTCGACCGCCTCGGCCTGCGCGAGAACACGATCATCGTATTTTGGAGCGACCACGGCTACTCGCTCGGCACGCACGGGCTCTGGATGAAACAGAACCTGTTCGAAGATGCCGCGCGCGTGCCGATGATTTTTACGGGTCCGGGGATCAAGGCGGGCACGCCGTCGCCGCGGATCGTGGAGTTTGTGGATGTGTATCCGACGCTCGCCGACCTCGCCGGGTTAAAGGCCCCGGCGAATCTCGCGGGGGCGAGCCTGCGCCCGCTGCTCCTGAATCCCGATGCGGCCTGGGATCGGCCCGCCTACACACAAGTGGAGCGCGGCGGTTTCCCCGGGCGCAGCGTGCGCACGCCGCGGTGGCGTTACACGGAGTGGGACGAGGGCAAACAAGGCACGGAGCTCTACGATCACGACGCCGACCCGAAGGAGATGAAGAATCTCGCCGCCGATCCGCAGAAAGCTGCGGTCATCGCCGAACTCAAATCGCTCGTCGCGAAAAACTGGCCGGAGCGCGTCGCCGGCGGCCAGGCCGAAGCGGGAGCGAAGAAGAAGCGGGCGAAGGCCAAGTAGGGCAGGGCGGGGCAGGTGACGATTGCGTGACCTGCGCCGGACCAGGTATCTTTGGAAGGAATGAGCCGTCTGGCGGGCACCTTTCCATGAACTTTTCCCTCCTTTGGTCTTCTCGCGGACCGACCTGTTTGGCGGTGTTCGCCGCGATGCTTACTCTTCGCCCGTTGGGCGCACAGACGGTCGTGCCGCCGCTCAAGCCGGCCGGGGAAAACGTGGTCGAGTTGTCGCCGTTTGAAGTGCGCTCGGACGACGATGTCGGCTATCAGGCGATGAACACGACCTCGGGTAGCCGCCTCGGCACGAACCTGAAAGATACCGCGGCCTCGATCTCGCCGTTCACGGCGGAGTTTCTCTCCGACATCGCGGCGACGAATGTGAGCGAAATGCTGGCGTATGCGGCCAACGCCGAGCTGAACGCCGGCGATGCCGAAGGCGCGGGCTTCAACAATCCCCGCGATTTCAGCTCGGCCGGCGGCGAGCCGTTCCGCATCCGAGGCATTCCCGGCGGCGTTTCGACCGACTACGTGGAGAATTCCGCGCCGCAGGACCTCTACAATATCGAACGGGCCGAGGTCGCGAGCGGCCCGAACTCGATTCTTTTCGGCTCGGGCGATGCGGGCGGGCTCGTGTCGCTCGCGGGCAAGAAGGCCAACGTTGCCCGCAACCGATACTCGGCGAGCGCGCAGTTTGGCTCGTGGGCCTACCAGCGCTACACGACGGATCTGAACCGGGTGCTGATCCCCAAAACGCTCGCGGTGCGCCTGAACGCGCTTTCCAGCGACGCGAAGGCGTGGCGCCGCTACGAGTTCAATGACGCGAAGCGTTACAGCGCCGCCGTCACCTACCGGCCCTTCAAGCGCACGACGTTCACGGCCAACTATGAGGACGGCCTCACGAAGAACAGCGTCGGGCTGAAATGGAACACGACGGACCAGGTGTCGCGTTGGATCGCGGCGGGCCGGCCGATCTCCGATGCCACCGCGGCGGACACCACGAAGGGTTTTTCGAGTTTCGGCGCGAACCAGCGGTTCACGTTTTTCACGCAGGACGGAGTTGTCTCCAATCTGCGCAACGAACTGCGCTCGAACATCGCCCCCGGCACGGCCGACACCTTGCTCGCCCCGGCGATTTTTCCCCACGAGGTGAATTGGGCGGGGCCGCAGACCAAGCTCACGCGCGAATTCAACAACTACCACCTTTCGCTGGAGCACCGGTTCAGCGATGCGCTGACGGTGCAGGGGATTTATCTGAAGAACGAAACGAAGGCGAAGGCGCGCAGCTTCGTCTACAACGGCAACGTGATGGATTTTCTCGGCGACCCGAATCTCACGATTCCCGCGCCGAGCGGCGCGGGCACGATTGCCAATCCGCGCGCCGGCCAGCTTTACCTCGAAACGAATCAGCTCGGCGACGCGACGGAAACGGAGAACGCGGTGAAACGCGTGACGGTTGCCTACGAATTCAAGCTGGGGAAGTGGTTCGGTCACCACCGCGTGGCGGCCCTGGGCGAAAATGCCGTGCAGGACAAACACACGCAGTCGCGCCGCGAGATTCTCGTCGATCCGCTCAACCGGCCGCTGGCCAACGTCGGCGCGCCGGAGAATGCGCAGAATCTTCTCTATCGCCGCACCTATGTGCAGGAGGGGGATTTCTCCACTTACGCACTCACGGGACTCTACACGCCGCTCGCGCCGTTCACCTATAACGGACTCGCGGTCGGCTCGCGCCAGATCAACACCGGCGAACTCAGTTCCGTGAAAGATATCGACAGCCTGATGCTCGCCGCGCAGAGCGCGTGGTTCAACGGGCGCGTCACGACCACGCTCGGCTACCGCCGCGACGATATCGTTTATCTCGACACGACCTCGGGTCGGGTGACGGATGCGGCCGATCCGCGGGTCACGTCCGGGCAGACGGTGCTCAACGAGGTCGTCGCGCTGCCGGGTTTCAACCGGAACACCTACACGGCGGACACGTTGACGGCGGGCGGCGTCGTGCATCTGCACAAGCGTTTCTCGGTTTTCTACAACCAGTCGACGAACCACGGCGCGCCGCGCTTTGATCGCCGCATTCTGCCGACCGGGGCGATTCCCGAGCCGCCGGAAGGCAAAGGGCGCGACTTGGGCTTTATGGTCGACCTGCTCGGGGACGACCGGTTTTTCGCGCGCGTGACCTATTTCGAAACGAAGCAGGTGGGCGATGCGGCGGTTTCGCCCAGCGGGGCCGTGACCAACGCGACGGCATTGGGGCGTTCCCAGACTCTCGCCGTGAACGCCGCGTTCGTCGCTGCGGGCAAGACGACGCAGGCGCAGTCCGATGCGGCGGGTTTCAACTGGAACGCGGCGATTATCGACACTGCGAGCAAGGGCGTGGAGCTGGAGTTGATCGCGAATCCGACGAAGGCCTGGACGATCCGCGCGAACTACTCGCACTCGGAGCGCGACCGGGAAAATTTCTTTGCCGAGGGCTATGCGTTTTTCGCGGTCAAGTTTGCGGAGTGGCGCGCGCTCGCGGCGGGCAACCCGGCGCTGCTCGCGACGGTGGAGACGAACATCGCGGCGATCCAGACGAACGAACTCGACGGTCGCGCCGTGGCGCAGGAGCAGGGGTTCGGTTCCATCCCGCACAAGGCGACCCTCACGACGCGCTACAAATTTGATGGCAGCGGTCCGTTGGGCGACCGGCTGAAGGGGGCGTTTGTCGGTGCGGCGGTGCGGTACCAGTCGAAGGCGTTCAGCCAGACCGACACGCGCGCGGCGAGCGCCGGCGGCACGGGCAAGGATTACTTCGCGGAGGGCACGCTGTTCACGGACGCGTTTGTCGGCCATCGTTTCCGCCTGCCGTGGCAAAAGCTTCCAGCGAGCGTGCAGTTGAACGGCCGCAATATTTTCAACTCCGACCTCGTAAGCGTCGCGCGCTACAACGCGGACTTCAGCGGCGCGCGCCGCATCTACCTCCGCGAGCCGCGCTCGTTGCGGCTGACGCTGTCGGTGGACTATTGATTTCTTATGCCGCCGCTCACCCGTCGCACCCTCCTCAAGTCCGCCGCCGCCGCCGGTCTTTGTTCCGCCTTGCCCCGCATCCGCGCGGCGCAACCGGCCGCCGCTGTCGTGCTCGATTACCTGGCGCGGCACGGGCGGCCGGATGGCGGCTACGCGTGGGCGGATCAGGAGCGCTCGCATCTGACGCCGACCTACGCGGTGATCGGAGCGTATCGGCTGCTCGGGCAGATGCCGCCGAACCAGGCGGTGCTCACGGACTATGTGCGTACGCACCATCCGCGCGAGCTGAAGAAGCTGGAGCAGGAACGGCGGATTTTTGAGTTTCAACAGGTGCAGGCGCTCGTGTGGCTGGGCGATCCGGCGGCGGAGTTTCGCGACCGGCTGAAGGCGTGGACGGCGCCTCTGCCGTATTTGAAGCAATACGAGCAGCACGGTTATCCGATTTTCCAGTCGGAGCTGGGGCTCGTGCAGTGCCGTGCGCTGCTGGGTATGGAAATCGCGCCGTTGCAGCCGGCGTTTTCCGACTACGTGGTGGTGCGGCGGCGCGCGAACGGAAGTTTCAACAATACGCCGGCGGCCGACGGTGGGGACGGGCACGTGATGAACACGCTCTGGGGGCTGCAGGCGTCGCGTCTGCTCGGATTGCCCGAGGACAAAAAGGCGGAGACGATCGCGTGGTTGCGGGCGTGTCAGCTGCCGAGCGGCGGGTTCACGTATCAGCCGAGTCCGGCCTTCGGCGGCGTGGACGATGTGGCCTATACGCGGGCGGCGCTGCGGGCGCTCAAAATCCTCGGCGGCGAGCCGGCGAATCGGGCAGGGTGTCTCGCGTGGTTGGGCACGCTGGCGAATGCCGACGGCGGGTTTGCCGATCGCCCGGGTTGGCTGAGCAATCCGCTCGCGACCTATCATGCGCTCGATGCGTTGGCGGGGTTGGGCGAACTGGATTCGGTGGCGACGCTGAAACGGCGGGCTCCGCGGAGGAAGGCGCAGTTGGCGGAAAACCTGAAGGTGTGGTCGATCCAGATCGAGTCGCACGGCACAGGCAGTCCGGTGGAGGCGGTGGCGTTGGCGGCGGCGCTGCGCATCGATCTGTGGGGCGCGAAGAATGCGAAGCCGGCGTGGCTCGCGCGGGCGCAGGCGCTGGCCACGGACCAGCGGGTGCCGGTGCAGTTTTTCCGGGCGAACGAGGAATATGGCACGTGGACGGAGGTGCCCGGGCTGGGCACCTACAGCCACATGAGCGATCTCGTCGCGCCGGCGCACACCGACATCGGGCCGCCGCTCGGCACGCGGGGCGAGGCGTCGCCGCCCGTGTCGTGGCCGGAATTCCGGACGAGGCGGATCGGGCCGCTGGAGCGCGGGCAGGGGCGGATGGTGTGGCAGTTTGGCGAGAACGAGGAACTCGTGCGCGCGCTGCTCGACGATTCGGTGGAGCGCGGCGGGTTTGCGGCGATCAGCACGTTTCATTTCGGCAATCCCGACTTCACGAACTCGGAACCGTTTCTCCACCGGTGGCGCGGGCAGATTCCGTATATCGGCCTGCAGGATGCGCACGGCGCGGAGCCCTGGTGGTTTGCGGACCAGACGACGGGTTATCGCACGCTGTTTTTGGCGACGGAGCCGACGTGGGCGGGCTGGTTGGAGGCGTTGAAACAGAACTGGGTCGTGGCGGTGCGCCACGACGAGATGAGCCGGGGCGAGACGTGGATGCACAGCGGGTCGGACGAGGTGCGGGATTTCGTGCGGGCGAGGGAGCGCGAGTGGCGGTGGTGGGAGAACGCGCCGGTGCGGCGGCCGCTGGTGTCGCTCGTGGCCGTGCGGCCCGAGGATGAATTTGAAGTCGCGCGTCCGGCGCAGGGCGTCGCGTTGCGCGTGCGGTGCGCGTGGAAGAATACGCCGCAAGGGATGCCGCAGACGCCGCTGGCGGAGTTTGTGAAATTGACGGTGGATGGGGCCGAGGTCACGCCGACACTCGTGGAGCGCAAGCGGCCCAACGGGAGCGGGCTGGCGGACCGGTACCACCTCTTCGCGGTGCCGGCGGGAGCGGGCGGCGCGGCGGGGACGCGAACGGCGAGTGTCGTGGTGCGGGAGATCGCGACAAAGCGCGAGGTGACGCAGGCCGTGCGGTTTTAGGAGACCGGCTGCAGGCGGAGTCCGCCTACAGTTTCTCAATAAACGTCAGCAGGTCGGCCATGTCTTGGACGGACATGCCGGCTTCGAGGCCTTCGGGCATGAGGCTCTTGCCGGAGGAGCTGCTGCCGCGGACATTCGCGCGCGGGATGGCGACTTCGGCGCCGCCCATGATTTTGAGGGCGAGGCCAGTGGCGTCGTCGCGGGCGATCATGCCGGTGTAGGCGTTGCCCTCCTTCGTCGTGACGTCGTAGGCGATGTATTGCGGGGCGACGTCCTTGTGCGGTTCGAGAATCGCGGTGAGCAGGCTGTCGCGGCCGCGCGTCTTCACCGTGAGGAGATCGGGGCCGACGGCGATGCCCTCGACGCGGCCGGCTTGGTGGCAGACGATGCAGCGGGTTTGAAACTGGGTCAGGCCGCGGGCGGCGTCGCCCGGGGCGGTGATGGCGGGTTGAAACTGGGCCGCGACCTCCGCGCGCGACGGCGGGATCACGGAGGCGAGGGCGGCTTTGGCGAGGGCGACGACGGCGGGGCTGCGGTGGTGGGCGAGGCTTTGGACCTGGGTGGCGGGAAGTTCGGCGGGCTTGATCGTGCCGGCCTGGATGGCGTGGAGGAGCGCGGTGGCGCGGTCCTCGCGGGCGACGAGCGTGGCGAGGGCGGCATCCTTGGCGGCGGGCGTGTAGTGCGGCCACGCGCGGATCAGTGCGGCGGTGACTTCGGGGGTGGTGTGCTGGGCGAGCGCGCGGATCGCGGCGGACTGGACCGCTTCCGGCTGGCCGGGGGCGAGGCAGGCGAGCAGCGGCTCGCGCGACTGGGCGTAGGTCGCGACACCGAGGAGGGCGATGGCCTCGAGGCGGGCGGCGGAGGGGGCCGTGGGATCCGCGGCCGTGGCGGCGGCGCGCGTGAACATGGCGGTGAGCTTTTGGGCGGTGTCGGCCTGGGCGATCGTGGTGCCGGCGCGGCGGAGGCCTTCGCCGAGGGCGCGGAGCCAGAGCGGGCTGGTGCCGGGTTGCGCGACGAAGTCGATCAGGGCCGCATAGCCTTCGGCGGGCTTCGACGCGGCGCGGATTTCGATGAGCTTGGCGACAAACGGCGCGGCTTTTTTGGCGGTGGCGAGGTCGCGCGTCAGCGCGGGGAAGAGCGTGGCGTTGACGGCGGCGGGCGGTGCGCTGAGGAGGGCGGCAGAGATCCACGGCTCGGCGAAATCGCGGGCGGCGAGTTGGGCGTAGGCGTGGGTGAGGGCGGGGGCGGACGGGAGGGTGAAGGCGAGTTGGAAGCGCACGCGGTCGTCGGGGTCGTTGACGAGGGCGGCGAGTTGGGCGGCGAGGGCGGGGGAGAGCGGGCCGCGGGCGATGAGTTTCTCGGCGGAAACGATGGCGCGTTCGCGGAGGCGGGCATCAGGGTCGGCGAGGGCGGGGAGGACGGAGGCTTCGGCGAGGGCGCCGAGGCCGTCGAGAACGCCGAGGGCGTGGTGTTTCGCGAGGGGCGACGGCGATTCGCGGATGAGTTTCGCGAGGAGCGGGACGGCGGCTGGGTCCTGGCGTTCGGCGAGGAGGCGCGCGGCGGTGTCGCGGTGCCAGCCGTTGGGGTGCCCGAGGGTGGTGACGAGCTCGGGGGTGGTGGCGGAGCCGAGGGACACGCGGCCGCGGCGCTGCCACGCGGAGCCGGTGGGGACGATGCGGTAGATGCGGCCGCGGTCGTTGCCGGCGTTGAGGTCGAGGTGCTGCTTGATTTCCCCGGGGAGGCTCCACGGGTGCTCGATGACTTCGCGATACATGTCGATGACGTGGAGGGTGCCGTCGGGGGCGTTGGCGAAATTTACGGCGCGCACCCAGGTGTCGGTGCTGGCGGCGAACTCGACGTTCAGTTCGTCGGCGGGGCGGCGGCCGGTGAGGCTCACCCCGGCGGGGGCGATTTTCTTGCGGTGGACGAGGGCGCCGCCGGCGTCGCCGGTGAAGGTGTTGTTCACGAAATCGTCGCCGTAGGCGTCGCCGCGGAAGACGGTGGTGCCGGTGGCGCCGGTGAAATAGCCGCTGACGCGGCCGCCGCCCTCGACCGCGCCCGTGACGACGCCGCCGATGCGCCAGCGCGTGCGCACGATGCGCCACGGTTCGTCAGGGCTGAGGCGATACACCTCGGCGGCGCCGCCGTCAGCGGCGATGCTCTGGCGGGTGGGCGGGAGGGTGAAGAACGGATTGCGGGTGGCGTAGCGGTCGTCGTAGACGAAGAACTGGAGGTGGTCGGAGTTGGAGCAGGCGAATTTGCGGCCGTAGTTGTCGAAGCTCATGCCGTACTGGGCGCCGCCGGCCTCGAAGCCGAATTCGTAGGTGCGGGGGTCGAACCAGAAATCGCGGGCCGCGAGTTCCTCGGCGGGCTGGCCGGGGCGCTTGGGGCTGGAGATTTTGCCGCGGTTGCCGGTGCCGCCCTGGACGTGAATGCGGTTGTCCTGGCCCCACACGAGGCTGTTGAGCATGGCCTGGACGTTGAGGGCTTTCAGGCCGGTGCCGAAACCGGTGTAGACGATCTCGCGCAGGTCGGCGCGGCCATCGCCGTCGGTGTCCTGAAAGCGCCAGATGTGGGGCGTGGCGGCGACGAAGAGGGAGCCGTGGGCCCAAATGAGGCCGGTAGGCAGCGGGAGGTCGCCGGCGAAGACGGTGCTCGTCTCGTAGAAGCCGTCGCCGTCTTTGTCCTCGAGCAGCGAGACGCGGCCGAGGTGGGGCGTGCGGTCGCGTTCCTCGGAGTAGTCGATCATTTCGCAGACGAACATCCGGCCGTTTTCGTCGAAGGTGAGGGCGATGGGATCGCGGACCTGGGGTTCGTGGGCGACAAACTCGACCTTGAAGCCGGGTTTCACTTTCCAGGTGGCAAGGGCGTCTTTCGGCGCGACGGCGGGGTAGCGCGGGAGCTCCTTGGCGGGATCGAGGGCGGCGCCGGCGCGGGTGGGGGCGGCGGGGGCGGTGGCGTTGGGGTTGCGGGTGGTGAGGCCGTCGGGGGCGGCGAGGGCGGACGCGGCGAGGAGAGAGGACAGGAGCGTGAGCGCGGCGAACGCGGAAAGAGGGGAAGGTTTCATCGTAGAGCGAGAACGGGCCAAGCGCACACGATGCACGCGCGAGCGCAAGCCTGTCGCGGAGCTCGGCGGGCGGCGGCGGGGCTCGGCGGCGGGGCGGGGCGGCGGTTGTAGGGGGCCGCGGCCCGGGGGTACGGGGCGCGCCGGCGGTGCCGGGAAAAAGGGGCCCAATCCACGGCTCCGTCTTGCACTCGTGGCGCGGCGTGTTCCCGTAGGCGCATGACCCCGCGCCGCCTCTTTTGGTTTTGTTGTGTGATCGCCGGATTTTCTTGCTGGGCCGGATGCCGCAAAGCGGACCCCAAGGCCGACGCGGGCGCGCCGACGGCCGGCGCCGGGCCGCGCACGGTGCTCAACTATGGCAACGGAACCGAACCGCAGGATATCGATCCGCAGGTCGTCACGGGCGTGCCGGAAAACAAGATCGTGAACGCGCTTTTTGAAGGCCTCGTGGCCGAGGGGCCGACCGGGTCCGACACGGTGGGCGGAGTGGCCGAGCGGTGGGAGATTTCTCCGGATGGGCGGGTCTATACGTTTTTCCTGCGCACCACGGCCAAGTGGTCCAACGGTGATCCGATCACGGCCCAGGACTTCGTCGCCTCCTATCGCCGCATGCTGACGCCGTCGCTGGGCGCCGAATATGCCTACAAACTTCACCACGTCGTCGGCGCAGAGGCGTACAACAAGGGCGAGCTGAAAGATTTCACGCAGGTAGGCTTTGCGGCGCCCGATGCCCACACGCTGCGGATCACCCTGAAGCACCGCGCCCCGTTTCTCATCGAGGCGATGAAACACTACTCGTGGTTTCCGGTGCACATTCCGACCGTGGAGAAATTTGGTGGGCTGGCGCGCAAGGGCTCGGCGTGGACGCGGCCGGAGAACCTGGTGGGGAACGGGCCGTTTGTGCTGAAGGAGTGGCGGCCAAACCAGCGCATCGTCGTGACCCGTTCGCCGACCTACTGGGACCGCGCGACGGTGAAGTTGGAAACGATCAACTTCCTGCCGACGGAGAGCATCGACACGGAGGAGCGGATGTTTCGCACCGGGCAGCTGGACCGCACCAACGAGCTGCCGAACGCGAAGATCGCGACCTACCAGCGCGACTATGCGGCGAGTTACCGGCAGGATCCGTATTTTGGGGTCTATTTTTACCGGCTGAATGTGACGAAGGCGCCGCTGAACGACAAACGGGTGCGCCGCGCGCTGGCGCTGGCGATCGACCGGGAGTCGCTCGTGCGCAATGTCACGCGCGGCGGCCAGCAGCCGGCCTACAATTTTTGTCCGCCGTCACCGCTGTTCACCTCCAACGCGCGGATCGAAGGCGATCTCGCCGAGGCGAAGCGCCTGCTGGCCGAGGCGGGATTTCCCGGCGGGAAAGGGTTCCCGAAGGTGGACATCCTCTACAACACCTCCGAGAACCATCGCGCGATTGCGGAGGCGATCCAGCAAATGTGGCGCACGCGCCTCGGAGTGGAGATCGGGTTGGCGAACCAGGAGTGGAAGGTGTATTTGGATTCCCAGGATACGTTGAACTACGATCTGTGCCGGGCCGGTTGGATCGCCGACTATACGGACCCGAACACGTTCATGGACATGTGGGTCACGGGTGGCGGCAACAACGACACGGGCTGGAGCAACGCGAGCTACGATGCGCTCGTGCGCGAGTCGCTGGCGGCCGGCAGCGAGGCGGAGCGCCTGGCGATCTACCAGAAGTTGGAGAAGATTTTGGCGGACGAATTGCCCGTTATTCCGATTTATTTCTACACGCGCGTCTTCGCGGTGAACCCGAAACTGCGCTACGTGCCCAATGCGATCGACAACCGAAGTTGGAAGTTTGTGGAGTTTCTGCCCTGAGCCGGCCGACGTGGTCGCCGAGGGCGGGGGCGAACCCGCCGCGCCGCGTCACTTGAGCAGCGATTTCAGGTCGGCGAGGGAGAGTTTGGCGGCGGCGGCGTCGCTGGCTTCGAAGACGTTGGCGAGGAGGGCGCGTTTTTCGTCCTGCAGGGCGAGGACCTTTTCTTCGACGGTGCCGGAGGCCACGAGCTTGTAGCTGGTGACGACGCGGGTTTGGCCGATGCGGTGGGCGCGGTCGGTGGCCTGCGCTTCGGCGGCGGGATTCCACCACGGATCAAAGTGGACGACCGTGTCGGCGGCGGTGAGGTTGAGGCCGGTGCCGCCGGCTTTGAGGGAGAGGAGGAAGACGGGGACGGCGGCGGTGCCGCCGCCGGGCGGAGAGCTGAGCGCGGAGAGCGGAGCGGCAGAAGCCGGAGCCTGGAAGCGGTCGACCTGGGCCTGGCGGGCGGCCGTGGACATCGAGCCGTCGAGATAGCAGTAGGCGATGCCCTGTTCCTCGAGGTCGGCGCGGAGGAGGGCGAGGAGCGAGGTGAACTGCGAGAAGACGAGGAGGCGGTGCCCGTCGTCGAGGGCCTCGGCGAGGATTTCGCGGAAGGAGTCCAACTTCGCCGAGTCGTCGGCGGGGGCCGTAGGGGCGACGAGGCGCGGGTCGCAGCAGATCTGGCGGAGGCGGAGGAGCTGGGTGAGGGCGGCGAACTGGAGTTTCGTTTCGCTGGCGCCGCCGGCCTCGAGGTCGAAGAGTTCGCGTTCGGATTTTTCCTGGGTGTCGCGGTAAAGTTTCGCCTGCGCGGGCGTCATTTCGCACCAGACGGTCTGCTCGAGTTTGGCGGGGAGTTCGGGGGCGACGGCGCGTTTGGTGCGGCGGAGGATGTAGGGGGCGGTCTGGGCGCGGAGGCGTTCGTCGAACCAGGCGCGTTCGTCGCCGCGGAGGCCGGCGGGGACGCGCGTGAGGTAGCCGGGGAGGAGGAATTCGAAGAGGGAGCGGAGGTCGTCGAGGGAGTTTTCGAGGGGCGTGCCGGTGAGGAGAAAGCGGGCGCGCGAGCGGAGGGCGCGGAGGGCCGCGGCGTTTTGCGAGCGGCGGTTTTTGATGTGCTGGGCTTCGTCGGCGATGACGCAGGCGAACTCGACGGCGGTGAACAGGTCCTGATCGCGGGCGAGCGTGCCGTAGCTGGTGATGATGAGGTCGTGCGCGGCGAAATCGGCGGCGGATTCGAGGCGGTGCGAGGAATGGTGGACGAAGGTGCGGAGCTGCGGGGCGAAGCGGGCGGACTCGCGGCGCCAGTTTTCGAGGAGAGAGGCGGGGCAGACGACCAGCGAGGCTGGTCGGGAGTTGAGAGCGGAGGGTGGAGCGTGGAGCGATGGAACCGGCGTGCGGCGGAGTTGAAATTGAGGGCGGCTGGTTTCACTCAACGCGGAACTCTCGGCGTTCAACTGGCCGTGCACGGCGCTGAGCAGTGCCAGGGCCTGCATCGTTTTGCCCAGGCCCATTTCGTCGGCGAGGATGCCGCCGAGTTGGTGGCGGTGCAGGTGCCAGAGCCAGGCGGCGCCGAGGCGTTGGTAGGGGCGGAAGAGGGCGTCGAGGGCCGGCGGGACCGGCGCGGGGGCGAGCGCGGAGAGGTTTTTCAGCGCGCCGCTGCGGGTGCGCCAGGACTCGGGGGACTGGAAGCCGGGGGAGAGCTCTTCGAGGATGTCCTGGGCTTCGGCGATGCGCGCGGAGCTGACGCGTTGGGTGCGGCGGGGCGCGACGGCGGCGGTGGGATCGCCGGAGAGGGCGCGTTGGGCGGTGGCGAGTTTTTGGAGTTTTTCTTTGTCAAAGAGGAAAACTTTGCCGTCGGATTCGAGGTAACTGCGGTTGGTGGCGACGGCGGTGCGGAGGGTGGATTCGTCGGCGGAGCCGGCGCGGAGGGCGAGGGTGACGGAGAAGCTGTCGCCGGTCTCGGCAATGTCGGCGGCGATCTCGGCGACGCGCAGGTGGGCGGTGTTTTTCTCGAAGTTGGGCGTGAAGTCGGCGCAAAACGTGTGGCGGAGACGCGCGAGATGGGCGGAGAGAAAGTTGAGCGTCTTGTGGCGGTCGCGGAGCCACCAGGTGCGGTTGGCGGGTTCGAGGACGAAGCCGTTTTCTTTGAGGAGGGTGAGGACGGTGGCGTAGGTCGGGTCCTCGCGGGAGGGCAAGGTGACCGCGAGGAAGTGTTCGCTGCCGTCGACGCCGAGGCGGGTGCCGGCGGGGCGCGGGACGACGCGTGGCGTGGCGGCGGGCGCGGGGCGGGCGAGGGAGGCGGGCGGAGCGAGGAAGATCGAGACGCCGGAAAGGGTGTCGTCGTGCCAAGCGATGGGGGTGGAGCCGTTGACCCAGAAGAACACGGGTTGGCCGCGGAGGGCGGCGAGGAGGTCGCGGAGGCGGGCGCGGTTGAGCTGGATGATTTTCGGCGGGGTTTGGGCGCCGGACCAGCGTTGGAGGAGGACGAGGGCGGGGATGAATTCGGCAGGCGGGGCTCCGGCGGAAAGATCGAGGTCCACCTTGATCGCGATGGCGTCGCGCGGGGCGGCGGAGGCGAGGTTGGGCGGGAGGTGGAAGCGGAGCATGGTGGCGGGACGAAAAGTTTCCGGGAATAAGCGGGGCGGGAGGCAACTCTGAATCGATGAACATGAGCAACCCAGTATTCACGCAATGGGTGGACGAGCATTACGCGTCGCTCTGCCGCTTTGCGCTCAGCCTCGCGCGGCGGGAGGCGGAGGCGGGCGATCTGGTGCAGCCGACGTTTTCTATCCGGGCGACGAAGGGCGGGGCGTTGCGTGAGGCGACGAAGGCGAAGTCGTGGCTGTTCACGACGCTGGATCGGGGATTTTTGCGCAGGCGGCGGCGGGATGCGCGGGCGACGTCGATCGAGGATTTGCCGCCGGGCGAGCAGGACATCGCGGCGGAGGAGGCCGACCGGGTGGCGGCGATGGATGCGGCGACCGTGGTCGCGGCGCTCCAGTCGGTGGACGAAACGTTTCGCGCGCCGCTCATGCTGGTTTATCTGGCGGATCTGGAAATCGCCGAGGCGCTCGAAGTGCCGATCGGCCCGGTGATGGCGCGGCTCTCGCGGGGGAAAACGCCGTTGCGGGCGGCGCTGCAACGGGAAGAAGCCGAGGGGAAAAACAAAGTCGTGGCGTTCAACGACGCAGCGCGGAGGAAACAAGCATGAGCAACAGCGGAGCAAAATTTATCCTGAGCGCGTATCGCCCGGGCGGTCGTGATGCGGCGGATCCGGCGATGGCCAAGGCGCTGGCGCAGGCGAAGGGCGATCCGGCGCTGGGCGCGTGGTTCGTGCGGGAACAGGCGCACGATGCGGCGGTGGCGGGGAAGTTGCGGGCGGTGGTGCCGCCGGCGGGGCGGCGTGAGGCGATTGTGACGGGGGCGCGCATGAGCGGGGTCGGGGAGCGGGCAGACGGCGGCGAGCGCGCCGAAAGGAAGGGTGCGCCGCCGGCCCGGCGGGCGTGGTGGGCGCAGCCGGTATGGCTCGCGGCCGCCGCGGCCGTGGCGGTGCGGCTGAGTCTCGCGGCGTGCCGGAGGGCGCCGGTGCGGGGCGAAGCGTTCGAGGAGTTTGCGGTGAACTTCGTGAACAAAGGTTTCCTGTTGCAGAAACGCGGAGCGGAGGTGGCGGCGCTCACGACGTGGCTCGGCGAGCAACACGGGCCGCTGCCGGAGGCGTTGCCGGCGACCTTCGCGGAGCTGCGCGCGCTGGGTTGCCGCACGCTGCGTTTCAAAGGGCAGGACGGGTCATTGCTGTGCTTCGAGCGCGGCGGAAAATAATTTCACGTTTTCGTGGCGCGGCGCGACGGCGTCGATGCGGCGGGGGCGGATCGCGCGCCGCGGTTTCTCGAAGGAAAAAAGGGCGGCCACGTGGCCGCGACGTGGGCCGCTGCCCAAAGCCGTTACGTGCTCGTGAGCGATGCGAAGCTGGAGGCGGTGAGGCCGTTGCTCTGACGGGGGAGTCGGAGGCGAGAGGGGCGAAAGTCGATCCGGGCGCGCCGGCGACGGTCGATGCGTGGCCATGCGTTTTGCACGGCGCCCGGGGTTCCGGAAAAAGGTGCACGAAAGTTTGCGCCGAAGGCGCACCGTTTGGCGTGCGGGCAGTCGGTGGGGCGCGTGAAAACGACACACACGGAAATGGGTTGGATTCGCGCGTGGCTCGTCGGAGCCATGGCGCTGGTCGGATCGGTGACGGCGTTGTCCGCGGCCGGCCAATGGGCGACGCTGGAGGCGATTCATTGTCTGGAAAATCCGCGCGATCTGACGCGGCGGGGGCCGAAAGGGGAGTTGGGCGCGTATCAGTTTCGTGAACCGACGTGGCGGATGCACACGGCCGTGCCGTTTGCTCGGGCGGTGGACCGGCGGGAGTCGGATGCGGTGGCGGCGCTGCACTACGCGTGGTTGTGCCGGGGGCTGACGCGGGCGGGGCTCGCGGCGACGCCCTACCGGATTGCCCTGGCCTGGAACGGCGGGCTGACCGCGGCGGTGAAGGGGCGGGCGCCCCGCGTGGCGCATGATTACGCGCAGCGTGCGGAGAATTTGGCGGCAGAGTTCGAACGCGGTGCAGACGTGCAATCGATGGGGCCCGGGGCTGGTCGGTGAACGATCTTGGCCGCGAGGAAGTGACCGCGGCATGGCGTCTTTAGAAAAAAACCCTTGGTTGTCGTCGACGGAACCGCAAGCTGCGGGGCACGCATGAAATCGAGCCTCGGGTTTCTCAAACAGAATGTTTTTCCGGCTGCCGCCGGGTTTTTGCTGGTGTTCGGTCTGGCCCATGTCGGCCTGTTCGAGCGGGTGGAAAATCTCACGCTGGATTTGCGCACCAGAGAGCGCGTGAAGCACCAGCCGGAGGCCGATCCGCGTTTGGCGGTGGTGGCAATCGACGACGAGAGCATCGAGAAAATTGGACGTTGGCCCTGGCCGCGGGAACGGCACGCTCAGTTTGTCGAACTCGCGAGCAGCGCGAAGGCCGCCGTGGTGACGTGGGATATTCTGTTCACGGAACCCGATACGGTCACGCCGGCCAATGACGTTCAATTGGCTGCCGGTGCGGCGAAGGCCCGGGCGGCCGGCACCTCCGTTATTTTCGGTGCAGTGACGAACGAAAAGCCCGGAGCCGAATCTGAAAAATCGTTGACGCTGCCGGTGGCCCACATTGAGGGCGATATCGCGCGGATTCCCGGCGACGTCGCGTTGCTGCCTCCGGTGCCCGCACTGCAGGAACAGGCGCGTTATGCGTTGGTGAACACGCCTCCGGGCACGGACGGATACCGCCGGGTGGTGCCGCTGCTGGGGCGGGCGGGAACGCGCGTCTACTTCAGCCTTTCGATCGAGTCGGTGCTGCAGCTCTGGAAAGTTTCGCCGACTGACGTGAAGGTGCGCTTGGGCGACGGCATCTATTTCAAAGCACGTGGGGTCGAACATCGCGTGCCGATCGACGAGACCGGCGGCTACTTGGTGAATTACCGGTTTGGCATCGAGGGCTCGAATGCTTTTGGTTTTTCGCTGCTGACCGAGGGCCTCAAGGAGATTTACCTCCAGAAAAAGAAACTGGATGATTTTCCTGATTTATCGGGGAAAATTCTGTTGGTCGGCCAAGTGGCGACGGCGCTGACCGACAACGGTCCGACGCCGATCTCGGGATTTACGCCGCTGGTGCTCGTGCATGCCAATGTGATCGAGAATATTCTGCGTGGAGATTACGTGCGGTATCCGTCGCCGTGGTGGGTCTTGCTCGGGTGCACCGTGGTGGGCATCGCCGGTCTGGCGATTTTTTCGAAGCGGAATCTGGTCGCGCAGGCCGCCTTCGGGCTCGGCGTGCCGGTGACTTACATTGCGGTGGCCGTCTACGTGTGGGTGCAATTCAGCCTCTGGCTTCCGATCGTCTGGCCGATTTTTGGCTTCGTCGCTCTCCAGATTTTCATGATCAGCCGCCGTTTACTCGCCGAGCAACGTGCCAAGGCGCAGATCAAGGGCATGTTCGGTACCTACGTCTCGCCGGCTCTGGTGAACCGGATGGTGGCGTCGGGCGAGTCGCCGCAGCTCGGCGGACACGAGGACGAAATCACGGCGTATTTCAGCGATATCCAAGGGTTCTCGGGCTTTTCGGAAAAACTGGAGCCGGCCAAACTGGTGGAATTGATGAACGAATACCTGACGGCCTGCACCGATATCGTGCAGGACGAGGGCGGCACGCTGGACAAGTACATCGGCGACGCGGTCGTCGCGATGTTCGGGGCGCCGATCGCGCTGCCGGACCATGCTTTCCGCGCGTGCGTGGCGAGTCAGCGCGTGCAGAAAAAATTGCTCGAACTGCGCGCCAAGTGGGAGGCCGAAGGCGACAAGTGGCCGAAGATTGTCTGGCGCATGCAATCGCGCATCGGGCTCAACAGCGGCAACTGTATTATCGGCAACATGGGCAGCCGCACGCGGTTTAATTACACGATGATGGGCGACAACGTGAATTTGGCGGCGCGCATGGAGAGTGGCGCCAAGGCCTGGGGCGTATACACGATGTGCTCCGAGGCGACCAAGGCAGCGTGCGAGCAGCACGGCGGTGACCGCGTGATTTTCCGCTCGCTCGGCAAGGTGGTCGTGATGGGGCGGTCGAAGCCGGTGCCCTTCTACGAAATCGTCGGTCTCAAGGAAGATGTGACGCCGCAGACCTTGGAGTGCCTTGCGATTTTTGCCGAGGGGATGACGAAGTATTACGCGCAGGACTGGGAAGGCGCGCTGGCTTGTTTTGCACGCAGCGAGCTCCTCGAACCGAACGTGCCGGGCAAGACGCCCGGCGTGAGCAGCAATCCGTCGCTGGTATTTCAGGACAAGGTCCGGCACTTCCAGGAAGATCCGCCGCCGGCGGGCTGGGACGGCGTGCACGTGGCGAAGGAGAAATGAGCGGGGGCGGCCCCACCGGTCCTTCGCGCCGAGCTGGGGCGGAGGACCGGGGCGGCCCCCGGCGGCCGCAGGCGGGCCCGCCGGGTTGGCACCGGAATAGTGGCAGTGAGGGCATTCGAATTGGCCGATCCGCGGCTAAACATCTTGGATGCAGCACCGCAGGCGTGATTTCTGCGATTTTGGAGATTGCAATCATTGCCCGGCCACCGATATTGCAATCCATCGTCTGTTAGTGTCCTGGTTTTCTCATTTTCACCTATAGTTAAACACCACCTACCATGAGGCTCATCAAACAACTGCTGTCGTTTACCTCCGCGGGTTTGCTCGCGGTCTCCCTGTTCGCCGCGAGCGCCGCCGCCCGCGACGCCAAGATTATCAAGAAGGTCGGCGACGGAGTCGCCACGGTCACCTTGGCCAATGGCTCGCAGGTCCCTGTCACGGAGGGTATGACTATCCCGGAAAACGCGACGATTGAAACCAAGGCGGGCGTCGAGCTCTACGTCGAAGCCACCCCCGGTGTGATCGCCACGATCAAGGCTGATTCCAAGGTCAAGGTGGAGCAGCCCAAGGCGTTCCTTAACTTGGATGCCGTGCTTGATCTCCAGCAGGGAAATATTGTCTCCCAGATCGATCCTAAGTCGAAAGTGAAGTATGGGATCCGCACCCCGAAGGGTGTCGCCGCCGCGCGGGGTACGGTTTACACGGTAACGGTCAACGGTACGAACTACTCGGTCGCCACGTTTTCCGGATCGGTCGTTGTAACGCCGATCTCCGCAACTGGTGCACTTGGCGCTCCGGTTCAGGTCGGCTCCGGCACTGTTCAAGTTGACGGCGCTACACCTGTGACTCTGGCAAATGCCCCGGCTTCGGTGAATGTTGCGGATATCGCCGCCGCCGCAGTTTCAGCAGTTGCCGTCGTTGCGCAAACGGCGGCTGCGGCGGTCGCGGCTGCGGCCCCGGGCACTGTGACCCAAGCGCAAACGGACGCGGTGGCGGCTTCAACAGCATTGATGACTGCAACGGTCTCGACCGTTGTAACGACAGCGGCAGCACAAGGCACAAGTTCAACGTTGCTTGCCACGGTTGCTAATGCCGCAGCCGTCGCTGCTCCAAGTCAAGCCGCAGCGATCGTGCAGACGACGGTTGCCGCGTCTGTTGCCGCTTCCAATGCCGCGGCGGCAGTGGCGGCCGCGCCGACTGCGACGGCGGCGCAAAAGGACGCTGCGGCTACCGCTGCCGCTGCTGTTAATGCGACTGCTACGGCAGTTACTCAGGCTGCCGTTCAGGGTGTAACCCAGGCTGCAGCATCGGCTGCGGCCGCTACATCTTCCACTCCGACGAATGCTTCGGCCTCAGCTTCTGCGGCAGCGAATTCGACGCTGACATCGGCGGCTACGGCGGCAGCGATTAAGTCTATCACTGCAGCAGTGGTGACCGAAGCAGCGAAGTCGACTACCGCTACCACCGTCACTGCGACATCTCTGACTGCAACCGCCAGCACAGCGGCTGTTGTCGGCGCGTCCGCCGGTGCGGCTCAAGGTGCTACCGCCGCCGCGGTGAAGTCCGGTGTTACTGTGGCGACAGCGGCCGCTGCGGCAAATACCGGTGCGTCTGCGGGCGCTGTGACGGGCGCCGCCACGGCAATCGCCTCCGGTTCACTCGCCACGACAACCAATGCTACGGCTGCCGCGAGTGCCGGCGCCGCCGCGGGTGCCAACGCCGCCGCGGCTGCGGCCACAGCTCCTGGCACAGCTGCGCCGGTCGTAGTTCCGGTGGTTGTGCCAGTCGTCCCAACTGCTCCCGTCGCGCCTGTCACGCCGGTGACCCCGATTGATCCGAGCATCAACGTGAGCCGCTCTGGCCCCTAATTGGCTTTCCTTCTCACTCAAAGCCCCGGCTGAAAAGCCGGGGCTTTTTTGTGCCGGGAGCCATCGTTTTTCGATGGCCCGGAAGGCGAGAAAGGTGAGGACGCAGCGCGTGGGAGGATTGATTCTCCCGTCCTTTGATCAGGCCCAACGGCCCACCGAGGCTGAACTCGCCCGGCTGACGTCGGGGTTTAGGTCGAACGCAAACGACGTGCTGGCGTCATGTGCGACACTTTTTTTCGCTTGGCCGGCCCGCCATTACTCCAAGAACGACGCCTGCTTGGGGCCCTTGGCGGCGAGTTTCGCGGCCTGCTCCTCCGGGGTGGTGGTGAGGTGGCGGGGCGGGCGGGTCGCCTTTTGCGCGACCGCGGCTTCCCGGTCGGTCACGATGCGGTCGCAGATTTGATGAATATGCATCCGCAGCCATTGGGCGGTGCTGCTCGTTTCGCGGTAGTCGGCGGGGCCGTAGCCGTGGATCCGGCCCGACTGCAGCAAACGGTCGTTCTGCGCGAACTCTTCCGGTTTGTCCGGATTGTAGACCGCATAGGCGCGGCCGCCGCCGCCTTTGACCACGGAGAAACTCGGCACGTCGCTCGGGCCGTCGGCAATGTAGATCATGTTCTGCAGCGGGATGCGGCGGTCCTCGGACTGCATCTTGGAATTCACGTCGATTGCCGGGTTTTTGTTGGTGCCCTTGTTGATCTCGAAGATGGCGCGGGTTTTGCCGGTGTTGTCGATGACCATGCCGATCTGCGCGATCTCGGAAGCGGCCTCGAAGGCCATTTCGTTTTGCTTGAGGAAGCCCGGTTGCAGCGGGTTCTCGATGAACTCGCAGGCCCAGACGCCGTCGACGTGTTTCGCGATCGCGCTGCCCCGCACCATCTGCGCGATGCCGGTGCTGACAACGTAGTGCTCGAGGGAGATTTCGTGTTTCTGATATTCGGGCTTTTCCTGGACGAAGGTCTTGGCGCGGTCGAAAAACTCCGGGACGCCGGGGTAGAATTGGATGTCCGCGCCGCACTCGAACAGGATCTTGTTGTTCAGGCCGGCGAGGGGGCCGGCGAGCGTGTAGGTCAGCAGGTGGTTGAGGTAACCGAGTTCGCCGGCGAGGTGGTAGCCGCGGCGGCGGTATTGTTCGATCAGCGCGTTGGTCTCCGCCCAGAAGTTGGCCTCATCGACGCCGTAGCGGCGGAAAAGCGGGGACTGCATGTATTCCGGGATTAAGGTCTTGTCGAAGTCCCAGATGCACGCGATGGTGTTTTGTGTGAAGAGTGTCGTGGCCATTGCTAGTCAGCACCGCTAGGCAGATTTGCCTCGCGAGACGATGGCTGCGAGTCGAGCTGCAACCGGCGGCCCTCGCAATGAGCAAATCGCCGCCTGCGCTCCTCCGAATTCATGGACGAACTTCCCTCGATCGCACCTTTCCAACGCCGCCTCGGCGAACTCGCCGCGCAGATGGCGGAGCCGTCCTTTTACACGAACCCACGGCGGGCCGCGGACGTGACCCGGGAACATCAAAAGCTCCTCCAACTCGTGGGCGAGCACGACCTGCATACGCGCCTGGAGCGCGAGATCATCGAGGCGGTCGACTTCGGGAAGGACGCGGCGACGGACCCGGAGTTGCGGGAGCTGGCGGCGGCCGAGTTGCCCGAGCTGGAGCGTCGGGGCGCGGAGCTGCGGCGGTCGATTTTGCTGGCGATGATCCCGCCGGATCCGACGGACTCGCGGAACACCGTGATGGAAATCCGCGCGGGCACGGGGGGCGACGAAGCGACGCTGTTCGCCGCGGACCTTTTCCGGCTTTACTCGAAATACGCCGACTCGCGTGGGTGGAAAATCCAGCCGATGAGCAGCAGTTCGTCGGAGCGGGGCGGCTACAAGGAAGTGATTTTTTTGATCACGGGGACCGATGTTTACAAACAGCTCAAGTTCGAGAGCGGCGTGCACCGGGTGAAGCGCGTGCCGGTAACGGAGGCGAGTGGACGCATCCACACCTCGACGGTGACGGTGGCGGTGTTGCCCGAGGCGGAGGAGGTGGACGTGCAAATCGATCCGCAGGACCTCGACATCACGGTGGCGCGGGCCAGCGGGCCGGGCGGGCAGGGGGTGAACACCACGGATTCGGCGGTGCAGATCCAGCACAAGCCGACGGGGCTGATCGTCACGTGCGCGGATGAGCGTTCGCAGCTGAAGAACAAGGCGAAGGCGCTGACGGTGCTGCGTTCGCGGCTGCTGAAGCGGCGGGAAGATGAGGAGCGGGCGAAATATGCCGCGACGCGTCGCAGCCAAATCGGGTCGGGCGATCGCAGCGAGCGGATCCGCACGTATCATTATCTGCAAAACCGGGTGACGGAGCACCGGATCGGGCTCACGCTTTACACCTTGCCGCAGGTGATGGAAGGGAACATCGACGTGATCATCACTGCGCTGCAAAAAGCCGATTACGAGGAGAAGCTTGCGGCCCTCACGGGGCAGGTTTACCTGCCGGCGCGCGCAGCCGCCAACGACGAGGATTGAGATGCCGACGCTCCTCGAAATCATCAAGAAGACCACGGATTTCCTCGCGGCGAAGGGGGTGGAGTCCGCTCGTCTGAATGCCGAGCTGCTTATCGGCCACGCTCTCGGGATGAAGCGCATGGCGCTCTATCTCCAGTTTGAGCGCCTGCTGGGTGAACCGGAACTGGAGAAGATCCGGCCGCTCGTGCGGCGCCGGAGCCTGCGCGAGCCCTTGCAATATATTCTGGGGGAAACCGAGTTTCACGGACTCAAGCTGAAGGTGGACCGCCGGGCGCTCATCCCGCGCCCGGAAACCGAATTGCTGGTGGAGAGCGTCATCGCGGCCTCGCTGGTCCCGCCGGGCGCGATTCTCGATCTGGGGACGGGCAGCGGGGCCATCGCGCTGGCGTTGGCGCAGAAATTTACCGACGCCAAGGTCACGGCCACGGATGTCAGCGAAGACGCGCTCGCGCTCGCCCGCGAGAACGCGGTGCTGACTGGGCTGCAGGAGCGCGTGGGATTCGTGGCGTCGAACTGGTTCACCAATCTCCCTGCGGAGGTGCGGTTCGACGTGATCGTGGCCAATCCGCCCTATCTCACGGCGGCGGAAACGGCGCAGACGGCGCCGGAAGTGCGGGGGCACGAACCCGGCAGCGCCCTGACCGCGGCCGACGAGGGCTTGGCGGACCTGCGGACGATCATCGGGCAGGCGCGGTCGTTTCTCGCGGTGGGCGGGCTGTTGGCGCTCGAGACCGGGATCGCGCAGCACGTGGAATTGCTCCGGCTGGCGGCCGCGGCGGGGTTTGCCCGCACGGAATCTCGACCGGACTTGACCGGACGCGACCGCTTCGTGTTGGCGTGGCTTTGAACCGGCGGGCTTAACCTCCGCTGGCGGCGGTGAGCGGCGCGCGACTGCTGGCCGAGAGTTCCTTGCTGGCGCCGAGCGCGATGGCATCGCTCACCACGCGGAGCGTTTCGCGCAGATGAACGTCGGCTTTCACGTAGGTGTCATTCTCCTCTTCGGCCACGTCAGCGTCCTCCTCGGAGGTTGCCTCGGCGTCCGTGTCTTTCTTGACGGCCTTGATGCGCGGGGGCGTCGGCGGGCCGAGGCGGAATTCCTTGAAGGCGTAATCGTTCTTCGCGAGGAGCTTCTTTTCGGCGTTCATTTCCTTGCGGAAGGCATCGTCGGTTTCCTTTTGTTTCTTCCTCTCCTCGAGGTTCACGGAAATTAACTTTTGTTCCTGGCGGGTTTTGAACCACTCGATGTTTTTCCGCAGATAGGCGAACTCCTCGAGCTTGCCCTGGCGGTCGAGACTGGATTGGCGGAGGGGCGTGAGCACTTTGGGATCGAGCGGAGTGCCTTCGAAGGAACTGGTCGGAATCTTGTCCCACACCAGCGCGTGCGGCAGGTCGCCTTCGCCGATGCCCGAAATGAAATTGCTGACGGACGGGAGGATGATGTCGGGAATCACGCCCTTGAGCTGGGTGGAATCGCCGCTGGGGAGATAGTATTTTTGGATGGTGAATTTGGCGGCGCCGGTCTTGGCGGGCGTACCGTCCTTGTTGGTGGCGTAGGCGAGGGCGCGGGAGAGTTGTTTCATTTCGACGACCGACTGCACGGAGCCTTTGCCGTGGGTGGAGTTGTCGCCGACGACGACGGCGCGGCCGTAGTTTTGCAGGGCGCCGGTGACGATTTCCGAGGCCGAGGCACTGAAGCGGTCGACGAGGACCGCGAGCGGGCCGGCGTAGGCGATTTTCTCGTTGTTGTCGTTGTCCACCTGGATTTCGCCGTTGTAGTTTCTCACCTGCACGACCGGTCCCTTTTTGATGAAAAGGCCCGCGAGCTCGATGGCTTCGTTCAGATAGCCGCCGCCGTTCCGCCGGAGGTCGAGCACGAGGCCTTGGACGCCCTGCTGCTTGAGTTGCTCGATGAGGCGGGCGACGTCCTTCGACGCCGTGCTCTTCTCGGAGTCGGTGTCGCCGTCGTCATCCGCATAGAACGCGGGGAGGGTGATGACGCCGAGGGTCTGTTCCTTGCCCTCGCTGACTGGAACTTGGAAGACGGCCGCGCGGGCGCGCGCGGCGTTGAGCTTCACGATGTCGCGGGTGATGATGATTTCCTTGCGCACGGACGGATCGGTGGCGTCGGCGGGCTGAACCATGAGATGGACATTAGAACCTTTTTCCCCGCGGATCATGTCGACGATTTTGCGGAGCTTCATGCCGATGATCTCGACTGGTTCTTTGCCCGTCTGAGCGACCGAAATGATTTTGTCGTTGGGTTTGAGAATGCGCCCGAGATCGGCCGGACCGCCCGGAACGATTTCTTTGACGATGCAGTTGTCATCCTCGAGGCCGAGCAAGGCGCCGATGCCATAGAGCTTGAGCTTCATCTGAATGGCGAAGTCCTCGAAGGTCTCGGCGGAGAAATAGGTCGAGTGCGGATCGTAAAGGTGGGCGATGGTGCTCAGGTAGAGTTCGGCGAGGTTGCCGCCGTCGATTTCGGCGACGTTCTTGAGCATACGCTCGTAGCGCTTGCGGATGGTGACCTTGGCTTCTTCGGCCGTCTTCTTGTTGAGCATCTCGCCGACGAGCTCGAATTTCAGTCGTTTGCGCCAAAGGTCGTCGGCGGCGGCGACCGTCGAGGGCCATTCCGATTTGGTCCGGTCGGCGCGATAGGTTTCGGCTGCCGCGAGGTCGACGTCCTTTTTCAGTTCCTCAAAGATCCAACTCACGCGGTCTTCGACGCGTTTTTGGTAGACGTTGAAAATCTCGTAGGCGGCGTCGATGTTGCCGAGAAACGCGGTGTTGTAGTAGACGTTCTTGGCATATTTCTCGGAGAAGGAGGCCTTGTCGCTGCCGAGGAAAAACAGGTGCTGACCGTCGAGCTCCGTCATGTAGTCGGGCACGACCTGGGCGTAGTCGGCGCTGCGCACGGAGTCGTGGGCGTAGTGCGCCTGTTCGAGCAGCTTGACGAGGGTGGTCGCCTCGGCCTTGAGCGTTTCCGACGTGGAGAATTTCCGGTCGGGAGCCGCGAGGGCGGTCGCGAGTACAAAGGCGCAAACCAAAGCGGTAGCAAAGCGGCGAACGGCGGAATCGCGGATCATAAGGAGATGGGAGGGGTGGTTACGGGCAAATGTTTCACTCAATCGGCGGAGATATCAAGGCGCGAGGCGAGATCGAAGGGCAGCGAGGGTGATCGGGGCGATCAAAATGAGGGGAGGACAGGTCTGTCCCGGCGCGGCCTCGCGAGGCGACGCGGGTGAGTGGGACGGACGAGGCTCGTCGTGCGTTCAGCGCCGGCTCAGGAGATCCTTGGCTTCGTCCAGCACGCGCCGCTCGTCGACGCTGAGGGAGGCGAAGCCGTGGCTGTTAATCTTGTCCAAAACGCGGTCGACGTCAGCCCGCAGATTCGCGCGGCGGCTGGATTCGGCGGGAGGCGGCGGAGTGACTGGCTCGGCTGGACGGGCGCGGTTCAGCCAAGGGGTGGGGGCCGCGGCGACAGGGCGACCGAACGGGCGCCATTCCGACTCATGGATGAAACGGTAATAGATCCAGCCCGCCATCATTCCCCCGAGATGCGCCGACGGCGCATAGGCAAACGGGGGGGGATTGCCGAGGATTTCGTAAAAGCCGAAGGCAAACAGGTCGATGACGAGCAGGCCCAACGCGAGGTGTTTGGGCCGGAGGGTGACGGGGAAAAAGAACAACAACAGGAAGCTGAACTCGCGGTTGGGATAGAGCGCGGCGTAGAGCGCGAGCAGCCCGCACACGCCGGCGGTGCCACCGAGGAGAAGGCCGTCATGCCGCCAGTTCACTGCCGCCCAAAACAAGCCGCCCAGCACAATCGAGCCCGCGAAGACCCCGACGAAGCGACGCACGCCGAGCAAAGGTTCCAATTCACGGCCGAAGGCGTAGAGACCGGCGAGCACGAAGCCGACATGGAACAGGTTGGTCGGGCTGTGCAGCAGCCAGTAGGTGACAACGGTCCAAACGCGCCCGCTGGCCAGGCCCGCAGGGCTGACGGCGAGTCCCTGCTGGAGCTGACCCGAGGCATTGAACCACGGCGAGAGGAGGACCAGTTCGAGGGCAAACGCGCCGATCAAGGCGGCGAGCAGCCACGTCAACGCCGACGACTGTTCCCGGGGATAGGCGTCGCGCGGGGAGTGGCGGTCGGAAAACATTGGGAGCACGGTAGCGGCACGACGCGCAAACACAAGCAGGGGCCGTGATTCCGGGAGCGGGTGGAACCCGAACACGGTGCGGAACCCGAACACGGTGCCGCTTGACAGGGTTTCGAAAAATTTCCTTTGTTCGGTTCCTTATGGCAAACAAAGCTGACAAGTGGGCACCCAACGCAGCCGGAAAGTTCTACGTCGATCAGCAGTGTATCGATTGCGACCTTTGCCGCGAAACGGCCCCGGGTTTCTTTACCCGGCACGACGAAGGGGGCTACTCCTACGTTCACAAGCAGCCGACGACCGAGGAAGAAGTCTCGCTGTGCATGGAAGCATTGGAAGGCTGCCCGGTCGAGGCCATTGGCAACGACGGCGAGGAATAAGTCAGCGGGAAAATTTTTGCGGCGATCCTGGACCCCGGTGTTTGCACCGGGGTTTCTTTTTGGCGTCCCGGAACCGCTTGTTAAGCTAGGACGCACAATCTCGGAACAACAGACTTGTTTTTGCGAAGGCGGGTGCTAGCGGTTCGGGATGATGAAACGTGCCATCGGGTTGGTTGGAATCTTCGGTCTGCTTCCGCTGTGGGGGGACGACGTTGCCGTCAGCCTGCCGGAGGTGACGGTCTATTCCCCGCGGGTGGCAAATCAATCGCCCGCCGGCACGTTCGCGATGCCGGTGTCGGCGTTGCGCTATGAACCGCGGGTGGACATCGCCGCGCGCAATCTCGGCGAGGCCCAGGCCGACGTGACGCTGCGCGGGGGGATTTTTGAAAACACGGGGTTCCGGCTCGGGGCGGTGTCGGTGTTTGATCCGCAGACCGGGCACTATCTCGCCGAGATTCCGGTGGCGCCGGCGATGCTGGGTGCGCCCGAAATTCTCCTCGGAGCCGATCATGCGCTCGGGGCCGCGAACTCCACGGTGGGCGCGGTGGGCTATGGGTGGCGCCCGATCCGGAGCGCGGGTTCGCTGGGGTTGGCGGCCGGCGAATACGGGCTGAACCGCCAGGAATTTTACCAGGGAGCGTTGAGCGAGGTCCGGTCGGGCGGCCGTCGGCTGGCGGCGGATCTGGCGTGGGGGCGGTCGGAATCGGACGGTTCGGTGGCGTTCGGTGAGCAGAACTTCGAGCGGATCAACGGCCGGCTGCAGCTGACCGGCCCGGCGGCGCAGACGGATTTGTTTGCGGGTTATCAGACGAAATTTTTCGGGTGGCCGAATCTCTACACGCCGTTCAATTCGAACGAGACCGAGCATCTGCAAACGTTATTGTTTGTGCTCAACCATCGGGCCGATGGGGGGGGCGGCGACTTCGTGGAAGCCGGGGTGTGGCACCGGCGAAACAAGGACGATTACGCCTTCAACCGGTTTGCGCCGCTCGGGCCGGTGCATCCGTTTCAACATACGACGTGGGCCCACGGCGCCGCGCTCGGCGGGCGGAAGCGCACGGGAGACGTGACGGTCCATTTTCGGGGCGAGCTGGCGGCGGACGAGCTCAAATCCACGTCGCTCACGGCCGGCCGGTTTCACACCCGGACGCTGACCAAGGTTTCGCTCGTGCCGGAGAAGACCTGGGGGCCGGAGGCCGGCGAGCGGGTGGTCGTGAAGGCGGGCGCCAGCTATGACGACAGCAACCGGGGTGGGGCGGCGGTTTCGCCGGTCTTCGAGATGGCGCGGGAGCAGCCGGGTGCGGCGCTGCAGCGAATCCATTTCAGCTATACGAAAACGACGCAGGTGCCGACCTACACGGCACTGAACTCCAGCGCGGTGGCGGGCCTGTTCCGCGGCAACGCCAACCTCGGACGGGAGAGCAGCCACAACGTCGAACTAGGCGTCCGCGGCACACTGTTGGGTTGGACGGGGCAGGCGGCATTGTTCCATCGGCGCGACGATGCGTTGGTGGATTGGACCTTTCGGCGTGGGGTGACGGCGCGGACGGCCAACGCGGTGGATGTCGCCACCTCGGGCGGGGAAGTGGTCGCGCGGCGCTCATGGGGCGCACTGGACGTGGTGCTCGGCTACACCGGTCTGTCCAAGGATGCCGACTACCGCGGGGCGGCGGTGGACGCCAGTTTTTATGCGCTCAACTATGCGCGGCACCGGTTGACGGCGGCGTTTACCGTGCGGCTGGGCCACGGGGTTGAACTGCGAATGGACAACGTGGCGCGGTTGCAGGCGGACAATTTGCTGCGCGTCATCGGGGGCGACGAGGCGGTGACGAGTTCCCTCGGCCTCGTCTATCGGCCGGCGGCCCGGCGCGGGGTGGAGTTTTCCGTCTTGGCGGACAACCTGTGGGACAGCGGCTTTCAGGCGGTGCCGGCGGTGCCGGCGGCGCGGCG
>CAJAYO010000273.1 GCA_903948415.1 uncultured Opitutia bacterium
CCTCGTCACCACCCCCGACAACTTCGGCGCCACCGGCGAGCGCCCCTCGCACCCCGAACTCCTCGACCATCTCGCCGCCTGGTTCATCGCCCACGGCTGGTCGCTGAAATCCCTCCACCGTTACATCATGGCGTCCGCCACGTGGCAGCAAAGCAGCGCCGCCTCGCCCGCCGCCCGCGAACGCGACCCGGCCAACCGCTGGATCTCCCACCAGACGCCGCGCCGCCTCGAATTCGAGGCCCTCCGCGACAGCCTGCTCCGCGTCGCCGGCCGCCTCGACCCCCGCCTCGGCGGCCGCAGCGCCCCGCTCACCGACGACAACGTCCGCCGCGCCGTCTACGGCTACACCGACCGCTTCCGCCTTCCGGCCCTCCAGCGCAATTTCGACGTCGCCAATCCCGACCAGTCCATCGCCCACCGCGGCGAAACCACCCACCCGCTGCAGGCCCTCTTCTTTCTCAACTCCCCGTTTCTCCGCGCGCAGGCCGAGGGCGTGAACCGCCAGCCCGAAATCGCCGAACTCCCCGCCGCCGCCGCCCGCATCGCCGCGCTCTACCGCCGCATCTTCGCCCGCCTCCCCGACCCCACCGAACTCGCGCTCGCCCAATCCTACCTCGGCGCCACGCCCACCGAGCCCCAGTGGACCCAGTTCGCCCAAGCCCTCCTGCTCTCCAACGAATTTTTCTACTGCGACTAAACCCCCGCCCCTCCGCGCGTCCGCACCCCGCCCCGATTTCTCGGCCCAATTTTGCGCTCCAGAAAACCCAGCACCCCGAGTGTATCACGCACCGCAACGCACCTTGTCTTTCCTCCGTGGCCTCTGGGGCTGAGCTCCGGCTCGGCTCTGGGCCCCATCCGAAAATCACCCGCCCGTCACGCCCCATGCCCTCGCCCCCCATCCCCTTTCCCCACCCGCTCTCCCGCCGCGACATGCTCCGCCGCTGCGGCGCCGGCTTCGGCACCCTCGGCCTCGCCGCGCTCCTCGGCGACCGCTCCCTCTTCGCCGCCGACACCGCCCCCAACGCCACCACCGCCGCCGGCCCGCTGGCCCCGCGCCCGCCACATTTCCGCCCGCGCGCCAAATACGTCATCCAAATCCTCGCCAACGGCGGCCCGGCGCAGATGGACACGTTCGATCCGAAACCCGTGCTCACGAAACTCCACGGCCAGCGCCTCCCCCTCCATCTCGCCACCGAACGCCCCACCAGCACCGCCCTCGGCTCGCCGTTTTCCTTCGCCCGCTATGGCCAGTCCGGCCTCGAGGTCAGCGAACTCTTCGCCCCGCTCGCCGCCCAACACGCCGACGACCTCTGCGTGATCCGTTCGATGTATTCCGATTCGCCGATCCACGAAAACTGCCTCCGCCTCCTGAACTGCGGCGCCAGCATCATGGCCCGCCCGAGCATCGGTTCGTGGATCACCTACGGCCTCGGCACCGAAAACCAAAACCTCCCCGGCTTCGTCGTCCTCGTCCCCAAAGGCATGCCCGTCGCCGGCGCCGACAACTGGCAGTCCTCCTTTCTCCCCGGCGCCTACCAGGGCACCTACCTCGAAACCCAGGACCGCAGGGCCGCCGACCTGATCGACCATCTCACCAACGCCGACCTCGATCCCGCCACCCAACGCGCCCAACTCGACTTCACCACCGCGCTCAACCGCCACCACCAGGCCACCCGCTCCGATCCCGCTCTCGAGGCGCGCATCCAGAGTTTCGAGACGGCCTTTCGCATGCAAACCGCCGCGACCGACGCCTTCGACATCGACCGCGAACCCGCATCCATCCGCACCCTCTACGGCGACACCGCTCAGGCGAAACAGATGCTCATCGCCCGCCGCCTCGTCGAGCGCGGGGTGCGCTTCGTCCAAGTCTGGCACGGCACGCTCCAGCCCTGGGACAGCCACGACAACATCGAGAAGAGCCACCGCCGCCTCGCCCACGAATGCGGCCAGGGCCTCACCGCCCTCCTCACCGATCTCAAGCAGCGCGGCCTGTTCGACGACACGCTCATCATTTGGGGCGGCGAGTTCGGCCGCACGCCCACCGTCGAACTTTCCCAAGGCGAAAAAGTCAGCCCCACCGCCGGTCGCGATCACAACCACCACGGTTTTACCATGTGGCTCGCCGGCGGCGGCACCAAGGGCGGCTACGTCCACGGCGCCACCGACGACTTCGGCTTCAAAGCCGTGAAGGACCGCGTCCACGTCCACGACCTCCAGGCCACCGTCCTGCACCTCCTCGGCCTCGACCACGAACGCCTCACCTACCGCCACAGCGGCCGCGACTTCCGCCTCACCGACGTCTCCGGCCACGTGGTTCACCAACTTCTCGCCTAAGCCATTTGGAACCGCCGTCGCCGTCCTCCAAATTTACCGTCGCGGCGCAAACTCGGCCCCGTCTGCACTCCACTCATCTCATGTCGCCTCCTCCTCCCCGCCACCGCCCGCTGCAGCCAAAGAATTTACCGACCCTGGGGGGAAAACGGGTGGATGACCGCAGCGCTTGGTCTGGTGGGCGAAAAATTGTGCCGACACGGTCGGCCCAATTCGCAGCCTGAGCGGGCGATTTCGCGATGAAACGAAAACCCAGCCTCGTCCCCGTCTCGAAAGGCAAGGTGGCCGCGCAGCCCCAAGTTCTGCTGACGGAATTGCGCGAACTGATCGTGTCCACGCGGCAGACCGTGGCGCGCAGCGTCAACGCGGCGCTCGTCATCCTCTACTGGAAAATCGGCGAGCGCATCCATCGCGACATCCTCCAAGAAAAGCGCGCCAGCTACGGGGAGGAGATTTTGCCGACACTGTCGGCAAAATTGGTGCCCGAGTTTGGCGAAGGGTTTGGAGTCCGGAATCTCGCGCGCATGGTCGGATTGGCGGAAGCTTTCCCCGATGCGCGAATGGTTGCGACACTGTCACAACAATTGGGCGGGTCGCATTTCGTCGAGCTACTGCCGCTGAGGAAACCTCTCCAGCGCGACTTCTACGCGGAGATGTGCCGGCTCGAACGCTGGAGCGTGCGCGCGCTGCGCGCGAAGATCGGCGGGATGCTTTACGAGCGCATCGAGCTGTTCGAGCGGGCGGCGCGAGGCATCCGCGTGGCTGAGTATCTCACCGAGCTCCCGTCGAAAAAAATCCTGGAGCGGAAACTCCACGAAGCCGTTCGGCTCGCCCACGCGCGGCTGGCGCGGCACACCGCGCGGCCATGAGCGAACGAGCCTACGTTGAACGTTCCGTCGTCGCATGGATGTGGGTGCCGGCAGGCTCTCCATCTGATGGCCGCTCGCTCCAATCCCCCGGCTTGTCCGCAACCTAACTGTCACCCCACCACCACCGTTTGATCCCCCCGAGTCGCCCAGCCTCCCGTTCTTCCATGCTCACCATCCGCCTCCTCCCTGCACTCCTCGCCCTCCTCGTGCTCGCCCCTGCGCCCATGGCGCTCGCCCAAGCTCAGCCCAAAGCGAAGGCGGCAAAACAAGCCGCCGCGAAAAAGGCCGCGCCGGAAAATCCCCCCGTCGTCA
>CAJAYO010000274.1 GCA_903948415.1 uncultured Opitutia bacterium
CCGAAGATATTTCCGAGAGCGAACCGGAGGGGAGGCTGAAGAATAATATTCTGATCAGCGTGTCCGATTTCGAACGGCGGAATACGGCGAAGAAAACCCGGATCAAAATGCGGCAGCAGGCGATGCGGGGATACTGGAACGGCGGCATGGTGCCTTACGGCTACGCCTACGACAAGAATACCCAGGCGTTGCAGCTGCATCCCCGAGACGCATCCGTCGTCCGCAAGATCTTTGAGCAGGCGGCGCAACTCGTCTCACTAACCGATATTGCAAACGCGCTTAACGCCGAGGGTCTGCGCACCAAGGAACGCGTCATGCAGCGACGTGACGGAACCAGCGAGACATGGGGCGGCCGAATTTTTCGCTCCGATGGCTTGCGGCTCATCATTCGCAATCCCCTCTATCGCGGGTCGGTGAAATTTGAAGGACAAGAGTATGCCGCCAAGCACGAGGCCTTGGTGTCGTCGGAGATTTGGGACCGGGCGAACGCGGCAACCGCCGACACGAAACCGCGGCCGATCTACCTGTTTCAAGAACGCGATGCGCAGAATCACTTGCTCAAGGGTCTCGCGTGGTGCGGCTCGTGCGGGCGCGCGCTGGTGCCGAACGACAGCGGCAAGAAAAGCGTCCGAGGCGTGAAATATCGTTACTACACCTGCAGCCTCGTCATGCGCGAGTCCGCGAGCCGCCCGTGTGCGGTCGGGCGATTGTCCGCAGATGCACTCGAACGGGTGGTCATCGCCTTGGTGGGTGAAGCCAGCAAGCACCCCACGCTGATCGCTGAAATGGTTGAGACCTCACGGCGGATGCGTGTCGGAGATCGCGAGTCTCTGCGTCTGGAGGTGGATCGCATCAAGGAAGCGCTGGCGTTGACGGATAAGAAGCTGCGCAATTGCGCTGACGCGGTCGCCAACGACGGTGCGGACGCGTTACGCGAAGCATTGATCCGTCGCGCTGCTGATCTGCGGGACGAGCGGCAGCGATTGCTTGTGGAGCAAGAGCGGGCGAGGCAGGCGCTGGTTGCATCCGAGGCGGGCGTCTTGGAAGAGCGACGCATTCGGGATAACCTGGAACGACTCGGGCAGGTGCTGCCAAATTTATCACCGGCGGAGCGAAAGGAACTTATCCGTCTTTTTGTCGAACGCGTCGAGGTTCGTGGCGCGACACCCAACACTCGGCGTAAACCACAGGAAGGGTCAGCGACGGCATCGGCCGACGCCGCTACTCGGATCATGGAAATCAATATCAAGCTACACCTCGCAGAGTTGGTGCGGGGCATGGAGGAGCGAGCAGCAGCTAAATCGGAATCTCCCGCAAGCCGTCGAGCGATCTCGATTAGAGGGTTGAACCTGGGGGCACGGGTCGACTTCAGCAATGCGATGCGGGGTGAAGTCACCATCACTGCTCCTTTTGGTCAGACAATCCGGCTAGATGCGAGGGTGCGGACGGTGCCGGCCAAAGCGCCCGAGATCGAGCACCCGATCGTCAAGGCGCGACGCTGGCAGCGATTGCTGGAGACCGGCGCGATTCCGACGCGGATGGCACTCGCCCAAAAGGAGGGACTCACACCGGGCGCAATCACCCAAATCATGCAACTGCTCAATCTATCTCCGGATATTCAACGCATTCTCGCGTCGATGAAAACAAACAGCGAGGTCTGGCACTTTGGATACAGGCCGATGGGGGAACTCGCTCGGCTTCCGTTTGCAGAGCAGCACGCAAAATTTTCTGCCATGATGCGAAAGTATGACGCGAGGCGCATCCGTTCGGGTCCGAAGTCAGGTCCATCGATGTTCTCGATTGGAGAATCGTCACCGCAAAGCGCACAACGCATCCGCATCGGCTGAATTTTGGGCCCCCGAGTTGCCCGTTTGTGGGGAAAGGCGGAACCGATGCCCTGAACCGGTCCACTCGCCTGATGAAAATCAAGTTCGTTTTGTGGGGCGTCACGTGCAGCCTACTGCATGGACCAAAATGTCTTAGCGCTGCGCGTTAGTCGAAGTGATCGAATGCCCGAAGGGCATTGAGCTTGGGGAGACAAAACCTATAGGGTTGCTGCGCCTCTCCCAATTTCTCCCCCATGCGCATCAGACACCTCAAAGTCGCCAACTTCCGCGGTATTCAGAGCCTGAACTGGACGTTGGGACCGCGAGTGATCTGCCTCGTCGGGCAAAACGACGCGACCAAGAGCGGTATCCTTGACGCGATTGAGCTAGGGCTTTGGCCCCGTGGTAATTATCCGGTGAGTGATACGGATTTCTTTAACGCCGACGTGACCCATCCAATCAGCGTGGAGATTACGGTGGGCGAGATTCCCGCGGACTTACTCGCTGAGGATAAGTTCGGACTTTACCTGCGAGGGTTTTCGACCGCCGGCGGACTTGTTGACGATCCGGGCGAAGGACTTGATTCCGTAGTCACGATCCGTTGCGAGATCACCGCCGAACTCGAGCCCACCTGGAGTTTGATCAAGCAAAGCCAGGCCGAACCCAGACATGTCTCGTGGCGTGATCGCGAAAAATTGGGCGTGGCGCGTTTGGGTGCCGACGTTGACCGACACCTGACTTGGTCACGAGGGTCGGCGCTTGTTAAGCTGACGGCGGGCGAGAATTCCCTCTCGCAAATGCTGGCTAACGTATCTCGGGCTGCACGTGCGGCGGTCACCGAAGCGGAGCTTCCAGATTTGGAAACGGCGGCGGGAACGGCGAAGACCTCCGCGGCACGCATGGGTGCAAAGTTTGGTGACCTCGAACCGGGACTGGACGCGACGGGCCTTTCTCTCGGAAGTTCTGTTTTCGCGCTGCATGAGGAGAAAATCCCGCTGCGTCTATGGGGATTGGGCACGAAGCGCCTAGCTGCTCTCGCGATCCAACAGAGCGGCACAGGAGCTGACTCAGTGCTGCTTATCGACGAGGTGGAGCATGGTTTGGAACCGCACCGAATCCGCCATTTGCTGAAGCGTCTTGGGGAGAACCAGGACGGCACGCCCCGGACACATGGCCAGGTGATCCTTACCACGCATTCGCCGACCTCAGCTCTCACTCTTCCAATATCTGAATTGGCGTTCGTTCGCAGTCGGAATGGCGAGACAACCGCCCACACCGTCGACCCAGAATGGGTTAACGAAGTGCAATCCATTGCGCGAGTCGCGCCCCATTCGCTGTTCGGCCGCAAGCTGGTGGTCTGTGAAGGTGCAACCGAAGTCGGTTTGTGCCGGGGCCTCGAGCCATTCTGGGCCGTTGCAAATGCTGGTGTGCCTCCAGCGCACCTGGGTTTTGTGCCCCTCGACGGTGGAGGCCGCACGAGTGCACCCAATCGTGCACTAGCCTTGAAACGGGTTGGTTTTGATGTGGTGGTGGCCGATTCCGACGAACCGCTGGTTCCGGATGTCAACGTCCTCAACGCAGCCGGCGTGGTCGCGTTTCAGTGGCCTAGTGGTTTGTCCACTGAAGAACGCCTTGCTCTCGATTTGCCCGTCGCGTCCCTGCAGGAACTAATAGCCGCCGCTGTTGCGCTGTTCGGCGAGGAGCTTGTCGTCTCGCAGGTGGTGAGTTTTGCCGAGGCCGATCCCAAACCCGCTGGCGTTATTGTGACAGCATGGATTCAAGGTGGCATGACCGAACCACTGGTTCGCCGGGCAATTGGTCGGGCGGCGAAGCAGGGCAAAACTGACAGTGGCAAGGGTTGGTTCAAGAATGTGACCTTGGGCGAGCAACTCGGCGGCGTGGTAGGCCGAGCTGCTGCTGGTTTGGCCGGGACGCCGACTGCAGCCGTCATCGCGCAGCTGATGGCTTGGGCTTATGCCTAGTCAACTGGCTCAGGACTTGGCGCACGTTGATCGCGGCATGGTCGTCGCTCCCGCCGGTTGTGGGAAAACGCACCTAATCTCAGAAGCGGTCGGCTGTTCTCAGGGGCGTCAGCTCGTCCTTACTCACACCCATGCCGGGGTGAAAGCGATCCGCGAGAAAATGATTCGGCTCGGGGTGCCGCCTCAGCTCTATCGCGTCGCAACCATCGACGCGTTCGCACTGAAATACGCGTCCGCGTTCCCAAGTCTGTCAGGTTGGACGATCCGGGAGCCAGAAGGTGACCAATGGAAATCACTCCGGCCGGCTGCGGTAATTGTGTGCCGTGCACCACCGGTAATCGACGTCCTGCGCGCGTCGTATGTCGGTGTTTATGTGGACGAATACCAAGACTGCACGATCGGTCAGCACGCCTTGGTTATGGAACTGGCCTCACTCTTGCCCTGCCGAATCTTGGGCGATCCACTTCAGGCGATCTTTCGAAAAATAAACAAAGCCGATGCCCTGGCGTGGCAGATCGCGCAGGATAGCTTTCCGGAAGTTGGGGCGCTCGACCAACCTCATCGCTGGTTGGGGCGAAATGACAATTTGGGGCACTGGCTGTTGGACGTTCGAAATTCACTGCTGGCGGGACAGACTATTGATCTCGCGGGTGCGCCGGGAGTTGAGCTGCGCTTGGGAGACCCCTCGGAACCCTACCAGATTTCTACATGTTATGATCTCGCTAAACTTGGGGGAACGGTTGTGGCACTGCGTGCTTGGCGCGCGCAATGCCATCGTCTCTCGGGCCGCCTGAACAACGCGTTTCATGCGGTCGAAGACGCTCAATGCGAGGAACTCGTTGAATGGGGCCGCAAGATCGAAGGAGTCACCGGCGTCCAGCGGGTCGATAATCTTGTAGAATTTGCCTGCACCTGGTTGACCCGCCTACCGGGCCCTGTGGTCAAAAGTGTGCACAAGGCGGTTCAAGCTCAGAAAGCATGTCGGGCCACCCGCGGCGATGCGATCGCGCTCCACGGAACGCTTTGCCGAGTTCGCGACGATCCAAAAATGACCGGGGTAGCGGCAGCACTGACCGCATTCACCGCATTGGCCGAAAAGCCAGTCTTTGTGAGCAGAGAAATTTGGAACGGTTTGCGTGACGCGGCGAATGAGTCAGGGGCGAATACGACGACTTCTCTGTCCGGTGCTATCGCCGCGAGCCGTGAACGGGCGCGACGTTTTGGCCGCGGCTTAGGAAAAAACTGCCTGGCGACGCCGCTCCTTGTTAAGGGCCTGGAATTTGATCACGTCGCGATTCTGAACTCCGGCGATTTGAAGGACGCAGAATCCGTCTACGTCGGACTGACACGAGCCTGTCGTAGCATGATTATCATCTCTCCGTCACCGAAGTTAACCGTCGCGAAGCCGGCTTGGTGACGATTCCGAAATCCCGCGCCAGCGTCGGTTGCTAGCGGACCGCCATCCGTCACGTTAAGCGGATCGACCGGAAGCACCTCGCCTTTATCCGGGCGGAACTGTCGCAACGAGGATTCACACTGCCACGATCCCCGGACGCCTGACGAAGTCGGCGTGCGCCCAAATCCACGCGCGAGAGCGCCTCGTGCCTCCTCGGGCAACACTTGAATCGGTGGGGCTAGCGCGCATGCTTCGGCCATGCCTCGGCCCTCCATCGCAGAATCGTTTTTTCGCGACCTCATCGCGAAAGGAGGCGGCTTGTTTGCGCATCTCGCCGGCTTGGGCTCAGCTCCCGTGCTCACCACGGAGAGTGAGTGGCTGGACTGCAAAGGCGCGGCGAGGATCAGCGACGCCGATGTGCAAAAATATTGGAGCAAGACTCTCGCCGCGTTCGGCACCACGCAGGGCGGAGTCCTGATCTGGGGGTTGGATTGCCGCAAGCAGGGGGACCCGCCCGTCGATTGTGTGACCGGCCCATCGTATGGCGCGACGCCCGCCGCGCTGAAGAGCCGTCTGATGGAATTGCATCACTTGGCCACCGACCCGCCGATCCAAGGTGTGGAAGTCGAGGCGGTGCCCGACCCGGCGGACGCGAGTCGCGGCTTTGTGGTGTGCTTCGTCCCCGAGAACGGCGTCAAACCGGCTCGGGCCGAGCACGCTGGCAAGCAGTTCTACATCCGTGTCGGGGACGACTCGGTCGTGCCCAGCACCGCGCTGTTACGCGCGCTGTTTGCCCCGGGGAGTCAGGCCGATTTGGCTGTTCGCGTGCGGGTGAAACACTGGCCCGAGGTCCCGGATGAACGCAGCGCGACTCACATTCAGTTCTGGGTCGATATTACCAACCGTGGCTTGGTGTCCGTTAACGGCGTCTATGTTGCCCTGATGGGCACCGACCGGCACTACGCCGGATCGTTTACGACGCCCGACAATTGGAAACAGCGCAGCACGTCGAGCTGGCCCACAGCGTTTGAGGCGCCGCGACCAATTCATCCGGGTGAGACGACGACCGCGTTCAGGTTCGAGCCGGGCATTTTGTTGAAGCAGAAGGACGCCACGGCGCACATCCTGCCCAACGGCTATCAACAGGTGTTCGATCTACGGATCTTTGCGGAGCATCAAGCGGGTTTCCGCGCGCGGGTGACTATCCTGGAGAACGACGTTTATCATCGCGTCGCACGTGACTGCGAAATTCTTTCGTTGGGGTAATCGGTAGCATGAATACGACCACCAGAGTCGGGTGGATTGCGGTGAACAGGAAGCATCCAGTAGCACCGTCAGGGAGGGCGTGAGGCGGCCAATTTTGAGCGCTTCGCGCGTCTCGCCTCATTTTTACTTACTTCGCGAGAGGCGGTCCCAGAACCAAAAAACTAGGGGGTTCGCCGTTTAAAACGAAGAACTAGATCAAAGTAAGTAAAAATCAATGCATCTACATAAATTTGGCGTCCAATCACTTGCCACCTATTTTTACTAACCTCGTTTTGAGTTCTCGGTTTTTTCACACTGGCTGCCCGACATGGATTCGAACCATGACTGGGTGAGTCAAAGTCACCTGTGCTACCATTACACCATCAGGCAAGAAAGTGCGGAAGGGGTACGGTGCGGGCTCCGGGGCGCCGGTCAAGGGCGGAAACGTCACTCCGGCGTTTTCCATTTTGCCCCGCCGTGCGCCGCGCCCCGGCAACAAAAAGCCCGTCCGCGCGCGGCGGACGGGCTTGTCGATTGAGGCGAAGCCGCGAACTCAGCGTTTGCCGCCGGTGCGGCCCAACGTGTAGGTGAAGAACACCGACCGGCCATCCCCAGGGATTTTGTTCGCGCGGAGATAATCCAGGTCGAACAGGTTGTTCACGTTCACCGCGAAGGTGTGGTCGAAGCCGGTGCGGCCCCCGGAAAGGCGGTAGCGCGCGCCAAAATTCCACAGCGTGTAGGACGGGATCCGCATCCGCCACTGGTTGGTGGAACGCGTCACGACCACCACGCCGCCGACGCGCCCCATCGTGTCGCCCGCATTGGGCGATTCAGTCGGCGTCGCGTCGACGAAGGTGACGCCGAGATTGGTCGAGAAGCCTTTCAGCTTGGCGTGGGACGGGGTGTATTTGACATAGGCGCCGCCGTTTTCCGGGGAGATGCCGTTGACGCGCCGACCGATGGCCTGGGGAAAGGCGCTGCCGAAATCGGTGTAGATCGAGTAAACATGCCCCCAGCTGCCGCCGACGTTGAATTCGTTGGAGATATTGTAGTTCACGTCCATCTCGTAGCCCCGCACGAGCTGGTTGCCCTCGCGGCGGGTCTCGTTCACGAAGGTACCCGAACCGGGCGGCGTTTCGATCGACTCGGTTACGGAGACGTTGTTGCGGATGGCGTAGAAGCCGCTGACGGTGAAGTTCAGGCGGTCGTTCAGGAGCGCGCCCTTGAAGCCGTAGTCGTAGCCCTTGGCGGTCTCGGCCACGTAGTCGG
>CAJAYO010000275.1 GCA_903948415.1 uncultured Opitutia bacterium
CCTCACTTCAGCAACGGCTGCACCGTCGTGACCACCTGATAGAGACCGACCGCGGTCATGGCCAACGCCGCCGCCCAAAGGCAGGCCCGCCAATAATTGCCCGTGCGCAAGGCCGGATCGGCGCGGCAGTAGTTCAGCCAGAGCGCCGCCAGCGCGAGAAAGGGAATCATCATGCCCTGCGCGACGGCACCGACGAAGACGAGCGTCACCGGCGAGCCCCACACCACGTAGAGCAACGTCCACGCCGCCGGCACCAGGACGCACAACCATTGAATCATCCGCTGCCGGTCCGGTTCGCTGGGACGTGTTCGCACCTTGAACACAACCAGCGCATCCGCCAGCAGGCGGGCGTTCGACGCGGTCGCCACAAAGATCGTGGAATAGAGCACCGCCACCGCACCGCCCAGAAACAGCCACAAACTCCACGCCCCAAACGTTTCCACATACATCGAAGACAGCGTCTTGATCATGTCGGCGTTGGTCACGTCCAACCCTTTGGCATGCAGGACCGCCGCTCCGAGCAGATAGAACGCGACCGTCGCGCTCGTATAAATCCCGCAGGAAACCCAGGAGTCCGCCTTCAGCACCCGCATCCAGCCGCGCGCCCGCTCGGCCCACGCCACCGTCCCGTCCGGCGGCCCGACGTGCCGGGCGTAACCTTTTTCCAACACCCAATAGGGATAGTAAATGAGCTCCGAGGCGCCCACGCCGATAATTCCGAACGCCGCAAACGCCACCGTGAAGGATCCCGGTAAACTGAAACTGAATCCGTCGGCCACATTTTTCATCGTCACGGCATACGGGGTGAACTGCAGCGCGATCACGGCGACCATGGTGCAGAGGGTGAACGCCACCACCATCCAGGTCGCCGCCGCCTCCACCAGTTTATAGCGGCCCACCACGAGCAGGATCGCGGTCACGGCCCCGATGATGACCGCGATGACGTTGGTCGGCAGGTTGACGCCCGCAATCGCCATCACGCTGGCGACTCCGCCCACCATGCCCGCGATTTGAAATATCGTCGCCGCAAACATGATCGCCCACAGCCAGAGCAACCATGAGACCACCAGGCGCGGGCCGGGCACGAGGTTCATCGTTTCGAGCGTGGTGAGGCCGCGGGCCAACGTAAAACGGCCGAGCTCGATTTGAATAAACACCTTCAACACACAGCCCACGATAATGAACCAGAGCAGCGTGAAGCCAAAACTCGCTCCGAGTTTGGGCGTCACAATCAATTCGCCCGACCCGACAATCGAGGCGGTGATGATCAGGCCGGGGCCGAGTTGCCGGAGAATGCCGCCGACCGACGTCGGCGCGACTTGGGTGGGTGTAGGGAGGGGCGAGGACATATTTTGGTGGGCAGTTTTTCGGCGTGGGGGGGCCGATGGGGCTGAGAAAAAAACCACGCCCCGTCCGAGGGCACCATCAAATAACGCGTCGCACCCGATCGCTTTCCGCCCGGACCGCCCCACTGGCGCAGCGTCGCGCCGGCGCGCCAACGGAGCCCCGCCCTGCGCGGCACCGGAAGACTGGCCAAGGTGCCGCGGTTCGCGGCCGCGCCGCGCGTCCAACTCCGTCACCTGAAGCCAATGCTTGATCGCGCTTTTTTTCGCCCCTCCTTTCCGCCCGCGCCGTTCCGCCGGCGCGGCGGCATCCAAGGCGCGATTCTTCAATCACGAGCCGGCCAGCATCTGCTTCAGTTCTGCGTTTTGCTTCAACCCCGGCCCCGGTCCGTTTCGGGCGGTCACGTCACGGGAAAAATCATCTCTTTAACTTCAGCGCCCGCCGCCGCGTGGCAGCCGCTCAAGGTTCGCCGCCAAAACACCAGAGCGCCTCGTGGGTTCGCAGGAAAATCTCCCCGGTGGAAATCGCCGGAGAGGCATTGCACGTTTCCCCGAGCGTCTGGGCGGCCACGAGCTCAAATCGCGGACTCGCCCGCACCACAAAAACATCTCCGCTCTGGTTCACGAAATAGAGCTTTCCGTCCGCCAGCACCGGCGAGGTCCAGATCGCACTGTTGCCGCCTTTGCCGGGCAGACGCTCATCCCACACGATTTTGCCGGATTCGAGTTCGATACAATCGGCAAAGCCGCCCGTGCGAGATCCGTAGAAATAACCGTTTTGAATCACACCGGTTCCGACCCGTCCCCGCGAGGGCGTCTTGCGCCACAACACATGGGTTTTGGCCACATCGCCCTCGCCACCGAGGCGCACTGCGACCTCGGAGGTTTTCGGCTCAAAATCGCCGGTCAGGACCACCACCCCATCCCCCGCCACCGGCGAGGCTTTCGCCTGGAGCCCCCAGTCGTTGACGCTCCAAAAGACTCGGCCCGTTTTCGGATCCAGCCCGGCCAATTCCCCGCGCAACGCGGAAATCAATTCCATCCGCCCTTGGTGTTCGACGATCAGCGGGGTGCTCCACGTGCCCAGAACATCCTCGGCGCCCGGCACCGGAGAGGAGTGGCGCCAGACTTCCTTCCCCGTTCTCTTATCCACCGCCACCAAAAACTCTCGCGCCCCGGGTCCGAAATTGAGGAAGCAAAGCTCACCCTGAATCACCGGCGATCCACCGTAACCAAAGCGATGATCGTGACGGCCCAAATCGGTCCGCCAGAGTTCCGTCCCGCTGAAATCATAGGCGACCAATCCTCCTGAGCCGAACCAGACAATGACGCGCTCGCCATCGGTCACCGGCGAGGCGGACGCGTAGGGGTTGGTCTTGTGCGTCCGTTCCTCCAACTCCACGCCGATACCCTTTTTCCACAGAAGGCTTCCGTCCTTGCGATCAAAGCAGAGCAGGTTGCGTCGCGTGCCTTCGGATTGAGTCAGGAAAACGCGGCCCCGCGAAACGATCGGGGTGGAGTTTCCGGGTTCCGGCAGCGGGGTGCGCCACCGGACTGCTTGCGTCGTGCGCCAGTCTGGCGGGAGGTCTTTTTCGGCGGAAATGCCCGTGCCCGCGGGACCACGCCAAGCGGGCCAATCCGCCGCCGCAACGTCGGTGGCCAAGAAACCGAAGGGAGCCATCGCCGAGGCCAACACGATTCCGCAGCGGAACCAGAGGTGAGGTGTCATGAAGTGAAAAAACAAGATGTGGCGAGGCGTGGGCGAGCGGCGGAGTTACGTGAACGATTTCGGGAGAGACGGCGATTACTTGTTTAGGCCACCCTGTCGGCGAAGTGCGGCTGATTGGCCGACGTCGCCCTCGCCTCCGGCTGGCCGTCGTCCTTGCTGTCCGGCGTGGGCGCACATGGACCGTGGGTGAGGATCATCGGGTAATAAACGAGGAACGGCTGGCGGCGATTTCGGCGGATGAAATCGCCGACGAA
>CAJAYO010000276.1 GCA_903948415.1 uncultured Opitutia bacterium
CCTCGCCGGCACGGGCGTACGTAAAGCTGCCCGCTGAATAAACGCGCAAAGTGCTGGCGATTGTGATTGGTCTTCCCTCGTCGCAGACCCGTTCCACTCATGTCCCAACGTCGCCAACCCGGGTTCACCCTCGTCGAAATCATGATTGTCGTCGTGATTATCGGCATTTTGGCCGCCCTCGCGATCCCCGGTTTCCAGAAAATGCGCGTCGCTTCGCAGGACAAAGCGGTACTCAACAACGCCCGCCAACTCGCCTCGGCCGCGGAACAGTATTATCACGAAAGCGGCGTCGACTACGTCGATGTCGTCGACCTCGTCGGCCCGACCCGCTATGTGAAGGCCCTCAACTCCGTCGCCAACGAGATCTACCCGACGACCCTCTATGCGGCGACCCCGATCACGATCGCCGGCGTCGCCGGCGCGCGGACGATCACCTACAGTCCCTGATCCGCGGACCCGCGGAATCTCCCGCCCTTCACCGGTCACAACCGGCCTGTTTCCCCCGCGCGCGTTCCAGTATTGTCCCGCGCCGGTTCCTCGCTTCACTCCGACCCATGCGAAGTTTTTTCTACCTGCTCCTCCTCGGCATCCTCCTCGGCACGGTCGCGCTCGTCGTCCGCTCCGGCATCTTCGCCCGCAGCAACCCCGGCCGCCCCATCAACTCCGCCATGCGCGAAGCGATGAACGCCAACCAGCCCCAGCTCAGCAGCGAGGACGCCAACCTCATCGACCAAACTTACGCCAACGCCCGCAAAACCCCCTCCGGCCTCCGCTTCGTCGTGCGCGCCCCCGGCACCGGCGAGACCACCCCGAAAATCGGCGACGAGGTCATCGCCCACTACGCCGGCCGCCTGCTCGACGGCACCGCCTTCGACAGCTCCTACCAACGCGGCACCCCTTTCACCTTCCGCCTCGGCACCGGCGCCGTCATCAAAGGCTGGGACGAGGGCTTTCTCACCATGAAAAAAGGCGAGAAACGCACCCTGATCATTCCCCATTGGCTCGGCTACGGCGACAAAGGCTCCCCGCCCAAGATTCCCGGCAAAGCCACCCTCATCTTCGAAGTCGAATTGATCGACTGGCGCTGAGCACACCCGCGCCCCGCCCCGCGCGCACCGCCGCCGGCCGTCGCCTCGGTCCGCTGAACTAATCGCGAAACCGCGTCAGCGGCGCGGCCAGTCGGTCCAATAGTCCCGGGTCAAACAACCGCCACGCCGGCGGAGTCCTGTCGTCGCTCGGCACAATCGCCAGCCCCGCCGCGAGCAGCGTACTCTTCGCCGCCTGCCGCACCGGGCCGCGCGGCGGTTTGCCCCCGGCCACGCCCAGCGGCGGCGAAACGGACACCGACGGCACGGCGCGGGAAGGGCGGACAAACATGGCTGTACTCCCAGACCCACCATCGGGTCTCCGGCTCCAAAAAATCTTCGGCTATTTTCTGCCGGAAAAAACTCCCGCCCTCCTCTCACAATCCGATCAAACTCCCGTTGCGTTTGATCCACCGCTCCGCGTCCTGCCAACCCGGACACACTTCCGCGACGCGCGCCCAAAAACGGTCCGAGTGGTTCATCTCCCTTAGATGCATCAGCTCGTGGTAAATGATATAGTCGCGCACAAAATCCGGCGTCTGCACCAGCCGCCAGTTGAGCGATATGGTCCCGTTCGCCGAGCACGAGCCCCAGCGCGAACGCTGGTTGCGCACCGTCACATGCTTCACGTCCATGCCCGTCACCGCCGCGAGTTCCCATGTGCGCCCCGGCAGCTCGATCTTGGCCCGCCGCGCAAAATGCGCTTCCAGCGTCGGCCGCAAATCCCCGTCGAACCGCGCCACGCGAAACACGTCCGCCGCCAGACACACCTGCGGCCGCTCGCCCTCCGCGGCCACCCGGATCTCCGTCAGCTCGCCCCGCCACAGCACCCGCGTGCCCGGCGTCCACACCTCCGCCGCCCGCGGCCGTTTGCGCTGCCGCTCGCGCGCCCGCTCCAGCCAGTCGCGGTGCTGCTCGACAAACCGCAGCGCCTCGCGCTCCGATCCCCGCGCCGGAATCGTCGCCACCGCCGTCCCGTCGCGCCGCAAGGTCAGCCGGTAGTTGTTCGCCCGCAGGCTGCGCTCAAACACGATGTCGCCCGGCGGCGCGGCCACCGCCACCGCCTTGGGCACGGACACCGGCCGCGCGGTGGCCGGCGGCACCCGGTGCACGCCCGCCGCGGGGGTGAAAAAACCAAACAGGTCCTGTTGTCGCTCCTCGCTCACATTCCCGCGCAGTGAAACGATTCGTCCCACCAGCGCCAGCGCATTGCGCGGCTTTCGCGCCCGTTCGGCCGCGGACAGCCTTGCCCTTCGCCTCCGCGCTCGACCGTGCCTCTCCCGGCATCGCTCCGCCGTTCCGCCCTGAGCTTTTCCGGCGCCACCGGTCCGCGCCGCGTCAACGCCGCGCCGTCCGCCGCAACCGCCACGCGTGCCACACTGTCGGCATCTCGCCGACATGCCACGGCACGAGGGCCGCGATCAGAATCTCCTCCGCACCGCAGAGCACCAGGAGAGTCATCACGACGTGAAACGGCACGGCCGACCACTCCGCTAGCAGCGGAATCAGCGTCGGACCGCACGCCACCGCCAAAATCTTCGACGCCCACGTGTGGTAGCACGGCGCCCGCCCCAGCCGCACAAATCCGTAGATCACCACCGCGAAAAACGCCACGAGCCCCGTCGCCACCCACGGCAGCTCGCGCCGCATGATGTCGGGCCACAACAACGCGATCCCGGCAATCCCCGTGATCATCACCAGATAGTCGGCGAGACTGTCGAGCTTCCGCCCCAGTTCCGATTCCGCGTGCAGCCGCCGCGCCAAAAAACCGTCGAACGCATCCGTGAGCAGCGCCGCGACCAGCAGTCCGACAAACCACGGCTTCGATCCGCCCACCGCGGTCAGCAGCACCGCCGGCATCAGCGCGATGCGCAGCGCACTCAGCAGATTGGGCACCAGGGAACGGATCACGGGCCCAAGCCTGCCCACCGTCTCACACCCGCACAAGTTCCCAACTCACCAATTTCCCTTTCTCCACCGTCAGCCACGCAAAGGTCGGCGCCACGCCGCGCGGCCGCGAGATGCACCCCGGATTGAGCCAACGCACTCCGCCCAGCACTTCGTCGCGCGGCACGTGCGTGTGCCCGTGCAACACCGCCTTCGCCCCCGGCGGCGCATCGCTCGGCGGAATGTGCGTCAGAAAAAACTTCACCCCCTCGCGCTCCAACCCGAGCTCCAACGGCCACGCGAAGTGCTCGTCGCAATTGCCCAGCACCACGTGCAGCGGCGGACCGAGGCGTTCGAACTCCGCCAACACCGCCGGATCGCACACATCGCCCAGGTGCCAGATCTCGTCCGCCCCCGCGAGCCGCGCCGGCAACGTCGGCGGATACTTGTCGTGCGTGTCGGAAAAAACGGCAATGCGCATTGGAAAAACACCACGCTGAAGCCACCGCACGCCATTTGACAGCGGTTTTTCTTCGCCGACGCTTCCCGCGCCGTGCCGCTCCGCAACCTCGCCCTCGACTTCGACTCGTTCTTCGCCTCCGTCGAACAGCAGGACCGCCCCGAACTCCGCGGCCGACCCGTCGCCGTCGCCCCCGTCCTCGCCGAGTCCACCGGCCTCATCGCCGTCAGCGGCGAAGCCAAGAAACTCGGCCTCAAGCGCAACACCCGCGTCGCCGAGGCCCGCCGCCTCTGCCCCGGCCTCGTCGTCGTCGAATCGCGCCCCGAGGTTTACATCGACTACCACCGCCGCCTCAAAGCCATCATCGGCTCCTGCGTCCCCGTGAAAAAAGTGCAGTCCATCGACGAACTCGAATGCGAACTCACCGCCGATTTCACCGCCGACCCGGAACGCGCCCGCCAGCTCGCGCTCGCCATCAAGGCCAAAATCGCCCGCGAAGCCGGCGCCCACCTGCGCTGCTCCATCGGCATCGGCCCGAACTGGTTTCTCGCCAAAGTCGCCTCCGACATGGAAAAACCCGACGGCCTCGTCGTCATCAACGACGCCGACATCCCGGGCAAACTGCTCCACCTCAAACTCACGGATTTCTGCGGCATCGGCGAAGCCATGGAGACCCGCCTCCGCGCCGCCGGCCTCTCCACCGTCGCGCAGCTCTACGCCGCCGACGCCGCGCAGCTCCGCGCCGTCTGGGGCAGCGTCGAGGGCGCGCGTTTTCACGCCTGGATGAACGGCGGTCTGCAGGAGCGCGCGTTGCCCGAGCCCAACACCATCGGCCACGGCCACGTCCTCCCGCCCGCCGGCCGCACCAGCGAGACCGCCCTCGCCGTCCTCCACCGCCTCCTCCAAAAAGCCGCCATGCGCCTCCGGCACACCGGCCACTACGCCGGTAGCCTGGGCGTATCCGTACGCTACCGCGACGACACCCGCTGGCACGAGGACCGCCACTTCAACGAGACGCAGGACACGCTCCATTTCACGCACGTGCTCAACTCCCTCTGGGCCGCCCGCCCCCGCGCCCATCTGCGGCTCGCGCCGCTCCAGATCGGCATCGTGCTCGGCGACCTCCTCGAAAGCTCCGCCCACACCGGCGACCTCTTCGCCGCCGAAACCGAAAACACCCGCACGCGCCTCCACTCCGCCGTCGACACGCTGAACAAAACCTTTGGCAAAAACTCCGTCTATTTCGGCGGCGCCCACGGCGCCACCGACTACGCCCCGATGCGCATCGCCTTCACCCGCATCCCCGATCCCGAACTCGAAGAAATCGACCGCTCCCTCCACCGCCGCCTCAGACCCGTCCAGCCCCCGCCTCCGCCGCCCGACGATTTCCCCTCCATCTGACCCGGCCGCGCGGCACCTTCACCCCGCCCCTCCGCGAAAATCCGCGCCCTCCCCGCCGGCCGATTATTTCTCTGCGCCCCGCCCGCCCCCACCCAGCCCGACCGCGTCAACGGCCGCGCCTTCGCCACGCGCTCCCCGGTCCGCGGTCAACACGGCATGGTCTGCACCAGCCTGCCCCTCGCCTCGCAGATCGGCCTCGACCTCCTCAAAGCCGGCCGCATCGGCGGCGCCCCCTTCGCCATCGCCGGGGACGCAAAGTCCTAAAAACTTCACGGCCTCAACACCTCCGGCCGTTCGCCCCTCGACCCTTCCCTCGCCCCGCTGAAAAACGAACTCGCGCAGACCGCGCCCCCCGACCGCCTCCCGCCGCGCGACTTCCTCCCGCTCTCCCTGCCGGACTGCGTGGACCGCCGGGACGAACTCCACCAAAAATTCGGCAAACTCCCGCTTCGCTCTGTCCTGGCTCCGGCCCTACGCTACGCCAAGCAGGGATTTCCCGTCACGTACGACATCGCCTACGGCTGGGCCATCGGCGTCCGCCACGCCCGGCTCGACC
>CAJAYO010000277.1 GCA_903948415.1 uncultured Opitutia bacterium
AGCACAAAGCGCTGCTCACAGGCCCCGAACCATACGAAGGTCAGGCTCAGGTGGAGCCGCAGCGTAAACCGAAAAAAGAGCCGCACAGGACCGACCAGCGGCCGCGGACGGGATGCTTCCAGCGGATCAACGGTCGGCTGCGGAGGATTCGCCCACACCCCTTGCGCGGTTTTGGCGAGACGGCCAAAGCCCCTGCCCACAGATAGCCGTCGCGTAGCGACGCGCTGGAGTAAGGAGAACATGGTCAAAAAAACGACGAACTGTTGGCATGGCCCAAACCACTTAAAGCCCGATAATCCGGCAAAAAATGCGGGTTTTACTTAGACCGATGGTGGGGATGCTCATGCGCCGCAAACGCACCCGGGCCCGGACCCGGGCGGCCGCGCGGCCGCGCAACGGACTTCATTTTCCTGCGCCGGAGACCACTCTCCGTTTGCATCTCCGCCCGGTCCTTGGACGCTCGCTGTCCCATGCCCAAGCCCGCGCAGCTCCCCCACTCCCGTCCGCCGCTGGCCCGCATGATGCGCATCCATGAGGAATTTCAGGAAGCGCGGCTCACAAACTGCACCAAGCTGGCCGCACTCCTCGAGGTTTCGACCAAGACCATCGCCCGCGACCTCGATTTCATGCGCGACCAACTGGGTCTGCCGGTCGAATACGACGCCCAAATCTACGCCTGGCGCTACGCCCACCCGGTCAAAAACTTTCCCACCGTGCAGGTCAGCGAAGGCGAATTGCTCGCGCTGCTCGTGGCCCAGAAGGCCCTCGACCAATACCGCGGCACGCCGTTCCACGACCAGCTCGCGCAGGCCTTCGACAAGCTCTCCCGCGGGTTGCAGGACCGGGTAAGTTTTTCTCCGGAGGGCAGTCTCGCCAACGTCTCGTTCCATCAGTTCGGCCCCAGCAAAGCCGATTTGCAGATTTTCAAACGGATCAGCCAGGCGGTGCTGAAATCCCGGGAGATCGAGTTCATCTACCGCAAACCGCGGAGCACCACCGCGGAGACGCGCCGCATGCAGCCCTACCATCTCGCGAACCGCGAAAACGCCTGGTATCTGGTCGGCCACGACGCGGAGCGCGACGCCCTGCGGACCTTCGCCGTCAGCCGGATCCAGAAGGTCACGGTCGGCTCCAGGAAGTTCACCAAGCCGAGCGATTTTTCCCCGGAAACGTATTACGCGAAATCCTTCGGGGCTTTTGTCGGCACCGGCGATCACCGGGTGGTCGTGCGCTTCACGCCCACCGCCGCGGCCCAGGTCCGCGAGCGCTTCTGGCACGAGACGCAGGAAGCCCGCGAGCTGGCCGACGGTCGCCTGGAACTGCGGATGCACCTCAACAGTCTCGACGAGATTCAACGCTGGATCATGGGCTGGGCCGATCAGGCCGAAGTCCTCGGCCCGGCGGAGCTGCGCCAACGCGTGAAAGCCGCCGCCGTGGCCGTCGCGAAGCTCTACTGAGCCGGGCCCAGACGAGACCTCGCTCCACCCAACACCCGCCGCCCGCCTCCCCCCCCTCCATGAATGGTGCTTTCGTTGTGTTTGATTTGGAAACGACCGGACTGTCCTCGCGGTTCGACGAGATCATCCAGATCGCCGCCGCCCGCCTCGGGCCCGGCGGGACCGTCACCGACGAAGTCTTCGCAACCTTTGTCCGACCGGAAGCGACCATTTCGAGCTTCATCACCGGACTCACCGGCATTTCCAATCGCGACGTCGCCGGCGCTCCACCGGTCGCCGACGCCCTGGCGGCCTTCTCCGCCTTCGTCGGCGAGGCCGTCTTGATCGCGCACAACGGGCAGCGCTTCGACGCGAAGTTTCTGACCGCCGCCTGCGAACAGAAGCGCCTCACCTCCCGGCCGGTCGCCCTGATCGATTCGATCGCCTTTTCGAAGCGGCTCTTCGGCACGACGCGGGGAACCAGCCACGGCCTCGACGCCGTCCTCACCCGCACGCAGGTGACGGCGTTCCAAGGCCGCCGCCACGATGCGCGCGGCGACGTGTCGGCTCTCGCCCAAGCCGTCGAGTGCATGTGGCGTCAGCTGAAGCTGGACGCGACCTGCAGCGGCATTCCCCGCGCCGGGACGCATCTGCCGAAATTGAACGGATAAAGGAGCGCGTCACCGGTCCGGGGCTCACCCCACTGGATCGATTCCGCCGGGGGTTGAGGCTCGTCGCCTAACCGAGACCTTTGGTGGCCGCGGCTTTGAGCAAGGCGACAAATCGCTCCAAATCGGCCGGGGTCGTGGACAGGTTCGGGTAAATTTTCCGTCGGCGATCTCACCGCGAGGAAAAACGGGGCGCCAGTTTCGCTCTGGCGATCTGGCCCCTCCCCCCTGATCGCCGGCACCACGACGCCCGCCGCCGACCTCGACGGCGAGGGGCGCACCGCAGTCGAAATCCACTATGACCCAAGCACCGCGACCGGCGTCCGGCCGCACGTCGAGCGTCACACCCTTCGGATCCGCCCCACCCCGGCCCGCGACGACCTCCCGCTTAACGAGGCCGTGCTCCCCGGGGTCTCGGCCCAGCCGGCGGCGGAGATCCGGCACCCGGCTCTCGCCCCGCGTGACGCCGGTGACGTCAGCGGCGCGCCGCCGATGCTCGAAGCCGGCGGCGCGAAGCGGCGAGCCTGCGCCCGGGACGAGCAGATCGCCGACGCTCGGAACCTCCTCGCCAGCGCCCCGCTCCGCCTCGGCGACACCGCAAATCACCCGCGCACGCGCGGGTAAGATGGTCGGATTTTTTCGCCGAACGCAGGGACACCGCCGATGGACGAAGGCAAGGCCCTCAGAACGCGCGCGCTCGCTCGGGCAGGAAACCGCGGCGGGGGACGGTGGAGTTCGCGCGTTCGTCGTTCAGCGGATCGTCGAGGGCAAGGAGCGGGCGCAGCGCGGGCGAGAGCGCGGCCGGCACTGCGGGGCGGAGACGTTTCTTTGACCGATAGGAAACTGGATTTTCAGGAGGGATCGGATCCCCGAGGGGTTTTGAGCACCCCCAGGCGGAGCAGCAACGGCAGGCAGCGGCGGCGAAAGTCGTCGGCCACGCGCTCCAGTTCGGCTTGGCGTTGGCTCTCCCCCACAGGCTGCCCCTCGCGCAGCAGGGTTCGATCCAGGGCCCGCAGTCCGGCCCCGATCGCCCCAGCCAGGTCGGCGGCGGTGCAGCCCTGGTTGAGCGCGTGGAGGGCGAGGAACTCGATCCCAGTGAGGGTGTAGAGGTTGCCGCTCACCGGGCAGGCCACGGCGCTGTAGTTGGCACCCGCGGCGACACTGGCGGCGATGTGGGCGTTGAAGCGTTGGCTGGGGCCCCGATCCCGCTCGCCCGGCACCAGCGCCAAGGCCTTGCTGCCCAGCAGCAGGCCCAGGTTCTGCAGCAGCGAAAGCTGGGAGGTGCCAGCGGGGATGGCTGGCTCCAGCTCAGCCAGGGAGCGGGTGCCATCCCCCAGGCCAGCCCGCAGGGCCCTAATCCAATCGCCGTTGCCCTGGATCTCGCCCCAGGCGAGGGGAAAGCGGTAAGAGCTCTCGCCGCCTGGGTCGTCTGGATTCAGCTGGCTGCACAGCCGCACCCGCGCAAGGGCGGCGGAAGCCTCCAGGGGCCAGAGGGGATCCCGCCCCTTGACGTAGACATCGCGGCGGAACCATTGGTTAGTGACCAGATCGCGCACCAGCTCCCGCAGGGCGGGATCGCTCTGGCGTTGGATCTGCTGCTGGGCGGGCACCGGCAACAGCCCATCAAAGTTCTCGGCGAGGGTGGCGCTGCCGAGGTAACTCACGCCCAGCTCGCGCAGGGGCTCGATCACCT
>CAJAYO010000278.1 GCA_903948415.1 uncultured Opitutia bacterium
GCGGAAGCCTGAAGATTGGTGAGGTCGCCCAGCAGGCGGTTGAGCTCGCTGTTGCGGTTGACCATCTCCTCGTTGACCGTCGTGAGTTCCTCGTTGGTCGACTCGAGCTCCTCCTTCGATGTCTCCAGTTCCTCGTTGAGACTCTGCAACTCCTCGTTGGCCGACTGACCTTCTTCGTTGGACGCCTGGAGTTCCCCGTTGGCGGCATCCTGCTGTTGCTCGATCGACTGCAGATAGTCGCGGGCATCCGCGAGGTCTCGCTCCAAAGCGACGATCCGGCCGGCATCCTCTTGGTGGCTGACGGCCCGCACCGGCACCGTCCGGGGCGACGGCGTCCGCTCTTCCGCCTCCTCGAAGAGCACCAAAAAGCAGCGCTGCTTCAAGTTCTTCAGCGGCACCACCTCGACGTTGACCGCCCGGGTCCGGCCGTCCTGCTTGAGCAGCACGTTTTCGTGGCGGACGGTCCGGTCGGCCTGCTTCGCCTCGTCGACGGCGGCGCGCAGCGGCCGCGACAGACCCTCGCGGGCCATCTTCAGCAGGTCGAAACTTGCCTTACCCGTCGGAGGCTCAAGGTAAGCGCCCGTGGGTCCGCGGAACTGGAGGATCTGCAGGTCGGCGTTGATCAGGACACCGGGCGGGGCGAATTGGTTGACGGTCACGCGGTCGGCCTCGCGCTCTGCGCTGAGTTCGCCCACAAACGTGTCGGACGCGTCCGGCGCGCGCGGCCCCGGCGCCGAAGCGACGCGGGACGGCGGTTCCGTCCGCGGCGGCTCGCCACGGGTCTTTTTCACCGGCAGGTGAAACGCCGGAACCGGCCCGGCCTTCCTCGCGTAGATTTTCTGTTTCTTGTCCACCGGTTCAAACAGGTTGGTGAAGGAGCCGATGGACTCGGAGGCCCCGAGGAAGAGAAACCCGTCCGGCCGGAGCGCGTAGTGGAACGTGGGCAGCACCTTTTTCTGCAGGCTCGGCTCAAGGTAGATCAGCACATTGCGGCAACTGATCAGATCCAAGCGCGAGAAGGGGGGATCGCTGATGATGTTCTGCCGGGCAAACACGACGGCGTCGCGAAGCGTTTTGATGACCCGGAACCCGCCCTCTTCCTCGGTAAAAAACCGCCGCAGACGCTCCGGCGAGACATCCTCCGCGAGACTTTTCGCATAGAGCCCGTGGCGGGCCTTGGCCAGGTTTGTCTCGTTGAGATCGGTCGCGAAGACCTGCAACCGGCGCGGACGCGGCGACTTTTCCGCACACTCGGTGAACGCCATCGCGAGGGAATAGGCCTCCTGGCCGGTCGAACACCCGAGCACCCACACGCGCAACGGCTCGTCTCCGCCCTGCGCGAGCAACGCTGGAAACACTTTGCGCTGGAGCAGGTCAAACGCGTCCGCGTTGCGGAAGAAACTGGTCACGCTGATGAGGGCGTCGGAATACAGGGCGTCCAACTCCCGGGCGTTGCCCCGCAGAAAGTCGGCGTAACGCGCCAAAGAGGACTGCTTGTTCAAGACCGTGCGCCGGGTGATGCGGCGATGGATCGTGGTGGTCTTGTACAGGGAGAAATCCACCCCGGAATGATTCCGCAGGAGGAGCAAAATCTTCTGATAGCCGTTTTTCTCCCGCCGGGCCGCTGGGCCGTCCGGAGCCGCGGCGGCGCGGTTGCCGCGCTCGCGCGCCGCGGGAATCGGGCCGGCGACGTAGGGATGGCGGGCGATTCGCGCGAGTTCCTTGGCGATCGCCTCGGGCGCGAGCACGAAATCGACACACCCCGCCCCGACGGCGAAGCGCGGCATCGAATCGTATTTGGCCGACCCGTCCTGCGCAAACGTGAGGCCGCCCTCGGCCTTGATCGCCTCCAGGCCGACGGTGCCGTCGGTCGCGGTGCCGGAAAGAATCACCCCGATGGCCCGCTCGTGCCGGTCCTGCGCCAGAGTTTCGAAAAAACTGTCGATCGACCGCGGTGCCATGCGGCCCGTCGCGCGCGGCCGCAGCTTCAACACGCCGCGGACAAGGCCCAAGGTCGCGTTGGGCGGGATGACGTAGACGTGGTTGGCCAACACCCGGAGATTGTTTGTGACCTCGACCACGGGCATCGCCGTGGCGCGCGCCAAAATCTGGGTCAATGCGCTCGCGTGATCCGGGTCGAGATGCTGCACCAGGACAAAGGCCATGCCCGTGTCGGCCGGCAGCCGTTTCAACAGCCGCGTGAAGGCCTCCAAGCCGCCCGCCGACGCGCCGACGCCGACAATGGGAAAGTCCGCCGCGGCCGACCGGGCGGACGCCACCGGCGCGCGAGGGTTTTTCGAATTCGGGCGGGCCTGCGCCGGCTTGGTCGTGACTTTCATCGGAGCGCGTGAAACCGGGTCATGCCCGGGGCGCGGGGGTCCACGAAGGCAGGACCGGGTCGACGAACATTTTTTGGCCGGTGTTGATCATAGGAGCGTTTGCTGCGTCGGCTTTCAGGTGAAGGTAGATCCGGCGTCCACTACAGGGGGTGAAAGAGGCAGGCTGAGTCTCGTCGAGGGATCGAAACTTCCGTGGTGCCGCTATTAAACATCCGTCAGGTCCGAATAGCGATAAGGTAAAACCCTACCTTCCTCAGATCCGGCCCCACACCCGGCAGGAAAATCGTTCAGAGGATCGTCACCCGCCCACGGCTCTCGATCATCCCACCCACCCTGGCGTAGCAGGTGAGTCCCGCCGTCTGGTGGATATCGAGCTTGTTCATCAGGGGCTGCCGGTGTTTTTCGAGGTCTTGACCCTGATGCCCAGGGTTTCGCCGGACTGATTGTTGGTCTGACCTTCCGCCACCCATTGAAGCACCTCCGCCTCGCGGGAGTTGCGCGCCGACAGCCGTTCCAAAAACATCTGGAGAGCCGCAATCAGGCCGAGGTAATCCAAAACCGCGGTGCATCCGTTCGCGCGCAAACGGATGCACCGCGCGGATGGATTCTTCCATGTGCCGCGGCGTGCGGACGATTCTCTGCTGCCGCTGCGGCGGATTGAGCGAACCGGCCCCACCCAGCCCCGCCAATTCCACGCTGATGCCGGCCAGGGGTTGGATCACCTCATCGTGCAGTTCACGGCTGATCAGCCGCCGCTCGTCTTCGTGCGCCGTGAGCACCTGCCGGGGCAGCAGCCGCATTTTCTTCTGCATGAGCTGCGACTCATCGAACAACTGCGGAGTTTTTTGCGTGGCTGGCCGGCGGGCGAGCTCCCCGGCCCTCCGCGGCCGGGCCGTGCGCTCAAGCCGGCGATTACTCCGGACCCGTGCGACCGCCCGCCGCCGCCGCCCATCTTTCTCCGGCCGGCGGCGGCGACACGACTCGCGGGTGGACCGAGGCAGCCGCTCGATCGGCGCGAGCGCCGCGCGGAAAAAGATCCGGCCCGGCGACGCAACCTGGCACGCAGCCGGGCGCCTTCCGGCAAGGTCCCGCGCACGCCCGGCGCGTGGTCGTGCAGTCGCGCCAAGTCGAGCGTATCCAAGTCCTGCGCGATCACCTCGCGCCCCAAAGCCGTCGCCTCCTCCCCCCCCGCATACTCTGCGACGGCGTGGCGAGGTGGGCGCGCGAGCCGATGTGGTCGCGCTGCGCCAGTGCGGGGAAGGGTGATGATCCTGGTGACGGCTCGGGCGGATGGCCCTTCCGGCGCCCGACCGACGGCAAAATTGTCGCCAGTTGAGATAAAATAGCCCTGCGACGAAACCCCACTGCAGCGATGAAGGGGGCGCCTACGGAAATTACCTACGCAGAATGCCTCGCGCCGGAACGCGTCGCCGGCTTGCTTGGACCCATGCAGGCCGCGCCACCTCCGGCTTCCACCGGGGAGCCATTTGCCGAAACATTTTGCCGTCATTTCAACGTGCCCCCGGATCGTTTTGAGAAAGAGCTCCTGCGGAAAGCTCTTTACCCGCATGCGCGCTATTTCAGGCGTTTGCTCCCTGACTACATGCGCGCCGCCGACCGCAGTTTTGTTGCCGGCATCGGTCGCCTGAGGCGTCGCCGCGACCTCGCGCTCGAGGTGGCGGAATTTCAACGCGATCCCCGCAATCAGGGTTTTTCGCGCAACCGACTTCGGCTGCGGATCTCGGCCCGCCGGATGCAGCATCTCGTCGAAGCGGTCTGGGGCGAAACGCCCCCCCCGGGTGGCTGACGCCGCCTCGCGTCAACGTGCGTTAACTCGCTCCGCCTGCAGCCGGAGCGTCGGTCTGCACCGCCCAACGGTTGTCGAGCCGCCCGGAAAAATCGAGGGGTTGCCCACCCCGACGGTGCCGCGGGCCACTTGGTAGGCCCAGACCTGGAAACAGGAAAGCGACGCGCCGCCATAGAACGTGGAAAACGCGCCGTCGACCGCATCCATCCCGCACGACCCTTTGATCCGGCCGATGCGCGGCACAGGGAAGCGCGCGTCGGTCGTGAACCCGTGTCCGCCCACGTAGACCGCGGCGTAGGCAGGAAAATCCATGTGGTTGTCGGGATCGGGAAACCCGATGTCAGGCAAATGCCCGGTGACATAGCGCGCCGGGAGATTGGACGTGCGGTTGAGCGCGACGGCAAGGTGGGCGAAATCGCGGCACACGCCGTATCCGCGCTGCAATACATCCCAGGCCGAAAGATCGGCCCGGCCCGACAGGTAGCGATACTCAATGTGGTCGTGCAGCCACCGGCTGATCGCCTGGACACGCGGCAAGCCGAGCTCGACGCGGCCGAATTTGTCCCCCGCGAACCGGGCGAGTTTGTCCGATTCGCAATAGCGGCTGGGCCGCGTGTAGCGCAGCAACTCAGGCGGCAGTTCGCCCGGAGCCTGCGGCACCACGGCCGGAAGGTCGTGGTTGTCGGGCTGCGACGAGGCGGCGACAATCGCATCGTGCCGGCAGAGGTTCAGGCCGGGAGCCAGAATGACCCGCCAGACCGTGTTGCCGTGACTGTCCTAGAATGGTTCGGACGGCAGGCTGTTGCCGAGCGTCAGGGCCTCGAAAATCACGGCGTGGTCGCGGCTGGCCCGCGGCTTCACGTTTAACCGCAGCGAGGCGCTGCCGGTGGCTGCATAGGCGAGGCTGCAGGCGACGCGGACGGTCAGGTCGAAGGCGGGCGCAGGAAGAACCGGGGACCCGCGGAAGGCAGGCGTCGTTGTATTCAGGTTACCAACCGGGCGCCCCGCAGCGACGCCATTTGAAGGCCTCGGCCCGCATCGCCGCGCGAAAGGCGCGGCGTTCGCACGGGCTGCACCAGATCCGCGAGGAGCAAATCCGGAGCGTGATCGCCAGATCCAACGCGAGTTGCTGGATGCGGCTGTGCCGCAACCGGGGCGAGCCAAAGCCCGACGCGGCGCTCATGGGCGGAATTCCTCCCGCAGCGCGGTGCGGAGCATCCCAGCGCCCTTCTGACGAGTGCCGGTCGCCCGGACCAAACAGGTGGTTGGATTCATAAAATCAAAGGAAGAAAAGTGCCGGGCGCAGAAAAGGGCCTCGCGGAAGATCCACGAAGCCCTTGTTCCGGACCCAGAGGTTATTTCGTGTCGTAGACTTCAATCAGCGCGACACCGGTGGTGTTGCCGACGCCGGTCACTTGCACCGTATACGTGCCGGGTTGCAGCGTGATGAGGAGCGCCGCGTCTTTGCTGCCGGCCGCGAGCGCGAACGCCCCGACTTTCGCCGCCGCACCGGTCATATCCGCGACGGTGCCCGGGCCCGCCTCCCAGTTGTCATTGCTGGCAATCGGGGTGGTGCCCGCGAAGAGGGCGATGGTCGGGTCGGCCAATACGCCGGCGACACCGAAGACCGACAGGGTTGGACCGACGCCGCGGATGAGCACCGTGGTCGGTGCATTGCCGACGATGACCAAACCGGCGATGAGCGTGCCTTCCCCGGCCGTGACGTTCATGCGGGCGGAGACATTGGTCAGGCGCGAGCCGGGCAGACGATCGATGTCGTAGATTTCGGTGAGCGCGACCCCGGTCGCGCCATTCGGACGGACCAGGCCGGTGGTGTGCGCGCCGTTGTTGACCGTAAGGAGCAAGGCCGAGTCTTTGCTGCCGTTGGGCAGGGCGAAGGCACCGACCCGCGCGGCGGTAGCCGCGATGAGCGCGCCGTCGGTCAGACCGCTGAGCGTGGTCTGCCAATCGTCGTTCGTCGCGAGGACACCGGCGGGCGTGAACAAGGTGAGCAGCGGATCGGCCAGGGCGCTGGCGACGCCGTAGGGTCTCAGGCCGGGACCGATACCGCGGACGAGAAGATTTTTCCCGTTACCCGCGACGACGAAGCCCATGATCAACGACTGGTCACCCGGACCGGACAAGGCGCGGGCCGCGAAGTTGACGATCTGGCTGGAAGCCCCGGGCAGGCCGCCGATGACCATCGTCACGGTGGCGGAGGAACTGCCGGCGGCGTTCGTGGCCGAGACCGTCACGACGTAGGTGCCGGCCGTGGTGGGGGTGCCGTTAATCGCACCCGTCAGGGCATTGACGGTCAGACCGGGAGGCAGGCCCGTGGCGGAATATCCGGTGGGCAGGCCGGTGGCCGCAATCAGGTAGGTGACGAACGGCGTGCCGACCGTGCCCGCGGCCGTGCTGGCACCGGTGATGATCGGCGGGATGTTGGCCGCCGCGACCGTGATCTTCAGCACGGCCGTGCCGGTGCCGAAGGCGTTGACCGCAGCGAGGGCCACCGTGTAGACGCCCGCCGTCGTCGGCGTGCCGCGGATCGCTCCGGTGAGGGCATTGATACTCAGGCCGACCGGAAGTCCGGTGGCGGTGAAGCTCTTCGGCAAGCCGGTCGCCGCGACGAAATACGTGGCGAAGGGCACGCCGACGGTGCCTGGCGCGGTGGCCGGGCTCGTGATGATCGGTGCCGTCGTGACCGTTGAGATCGTGATCGTGAGGGTCACAAACGCGGAGCCGAAATCATTCCGGGCATTGAGGGGAACCACCGTCACGCCCGCCGTGGTCGGGGTGCCGCTGATGACGCCGGTGGCCGCATTGAGCTTCAGGCCGGCAGGCAGCCCGCTCGCCGCGTAGGCCTCGGGCGAACCGGTGGCGATGATGGCAAAGCTGAAGGGGACACCGATCGTGCCAGCCGCCGTGAGCGGATTGTTGGTGATCACGGAACCGATTCCGGGTGTGACGACCGTAATCGTCAGAGCATCGGTGTCGGTGCCCGTGCTGTTCGTGGCCGTAATCGTCACGACGGAGACGCCCGCCGTGGTGGGTGTGCCGTTGATCACACCGGTGAGGGCATTGAGGGACAGGCCGGCCGAAAGCCCAGCTGCGCCGTAGGTGGTGGGCGAGCCCGTGGCCGTGATCGTAAAGCTGAACGGCGTGCCGACGGTGCCGGCCGCGGTCAGCGGATTGTTCGTAATGATCGGGGCGACGCCGGCGGCGGCGACAGTAACAGTCAGGATTTGGGTATCAGTGCCCGTACTATTGGTCGCGCTGAGCGTGACGACCGAGACACCCGCGGCCGTGGGCGTGCCGTTGATGGCGCCCGTGAGGGTGTTGAGCGTCAAGCCCGCGGGGAGACCGGTGGCGCCGTAGCTCGTGGGCGAGCCCGTGGCCACAATCAAGTAGGTCACAAACGGGGTGCCGACGGTGCCGGGTGCCGTGGTCGCACTCGTGATGATCGGAGCGGCGGTGGTCACGGTGAGGGCGACGACGTTGCTGGCGATCGAGCCCGAGGCGTTGGTGACGACGACATCGTAGTTCGCGCCATCGACGGCCTGGACATTCGACAACGAGAGCGACGCCGTGAGGGCCGAGGCGTTGGCGCCGATATTGGCTCCGGCTTTGCGCCATTGATAACTGAGTGCGGAGGTTCCGCTGGCCGTGACGGTGAAGCCGGCAGTGGTTCCCGTGACCGCACTTTGCGAAGAGGGCTGCGACGTGATCGCGAGGGTGGCAGTGCCGGTGGCCGTGAAGCTTTGGCGCAGCATATTAAACTCGGTCGTGCCCACGACACCCGCCTGAGTCGCCTGCAGCGTGATGAGACCGGGCGCGGTCGGCGTTACCGTAAAGAAACCACCCACCGGGCCGCTGATCGAAGCCGCTCCGACCGAGCCGGGCACGATCGTAAGCGCGATCGCCAACCCGGAACTGGCTGAGGGTGCGACGGTGAACGAACCGGTGGCGATCGCGCGATCCGCGATGGCCACGAAACTGACCGACTGCCAGGTCGTGTTGACGGCACCAGCCGTGTAGAATCGACCGGAACCAAAACCGACATCACCAGGCACGAAGGTCAGCGTCGAAAAAACACTACCGAGATTGGCAATGTCCGAAGAGCGACCGGTCAGGGGATGCAGCGTTCCCAAGATCGTAAAGCCGGTGATCGCGTCCAGACGAAGGTAATACATCTTGTCCGTCCCGTAGCCGACGTCGGTGCCGGTGAAAGCCAGGGCGTTGTAGCCGCCCGTGCCAAGATCGAACTTGAATGTCCCGGTGCCGAGCAGCGCGGGATCGAGCGTCCCGAACTGCGTATGGTTGGTCACGGGATCCGTGCGGAGATAGTAGAAGTAGTTGAGCCCGTAGCCGAGATTGGCGGCAGCGAACGTCAGGCCGAAGTACCCGCTGTCACCGAGCGTAGCCGGGCCGCCCGGTCCCGACATGGGTTTCAGATCCGTGACCGCCGAGGCGGTGCCGGAACTGGGCTTGATCACGGTGAGGTAGTCGGTCGTGCCCTTGCGATGGATGAGATAGAAATTGACCGAGCCGTAACCAAGATCGGGGTCGGCCGAGGTCAACGCCCGGTAGAAACTCGGCGTGAGTTTGCTGCCAATATCCGCGTGCGGAGTGGCTGCGCCGGAGCCGGCTATGTAGGCATTGAACGCCAAGGTGTTGCCGCCCGCCGGAATGACATTGGCGGTGATGGAGTAGAATTGGTTGGCCCCCCCGCCGAGCGAAAGGTCCTGCGCCATGTGATGGAACCCGGTCAAACTGCCGCCGATGACCCACCGGGGAACGAGGGTGACCGCGCCGGTTGCAGGGGTAATGGCGATGGACGCCATGTTGTCAGCCCGGGCTTGGAAGCCGACGAGGCTGACGAGGGCCGTGAGGCCCACGAGTGCTAACGTTCTAAATTTCATATTTTTCTTCTTTCTTTGAGCGGGATGAACACGGACGCAGAGACGCGGCTTTGGACAGGGGCACAAAATAGCGCGTCACCCCGACGCCCGATATGGGGTGATGAACGAATGGGGCTTCCACCTACCACGGGAGCGGCCTCCGCGACTGCGGCCAAGGCGATCAACCAACCCACAACGGATGGCCATGGGCTGACCGCCGGCTGAAAGCATCAAACTCCGGCCCTCCCCGCCGGCGCGCGCCGCCGCGTCCGGCGATCGCCGCCCACTCCGTTGCCCGCGTCAGCGCGTGCCGCCCCCGCTGCGGGCGGATCGCGCGAATTTGTTTGCGATGCCGTGTGCGGTCACCTTTCCTCCGCACTTCACGGAGCGCATCGCTCCGCAGAGACTGTTTCGGGGCGTAGCTTAGCCTGGTAGAGCGCTACGTTCGGGACGTAGAGGTCGCGAGTTCGAATCTCGCCGCCCCGACCAGTTTCTCCCCGCGCCGGGCGACCCGCCCTCAGACCAAAAACGGGTTGTAGCGCAGTTCGTTTTCCACCGTCGTTAATGGCCCGTGCCCGGGCGCGATCACCGTGTTGGCCGGCACCGCGTGCAGCACGCGCCGCAAATTCGTCTGCAGTTGTTCGTGCGAAAAATAGCCGCCGCCCGCCGAGCCGGCAAACACGAGGTCGCCCGAAACCAACAGCCTCGCGCCGGTCTTGGCCGCCGGCGCCCGCACGACGTAACAGTTGTGTGCGGCCGCGTGACCCGGCGTCGTGTAGGCCGTGATTTCCAGCGGGCCGAAAACCTTGGTCTCCCCCTCGCCCACCGGGCGGCCGCACGGCGCCTCGGCACCGCGCGGCACAAAGGCGGCCTGCACGGCAAACCGCGCCACCACTTCGCACAGTCCACCCGCATGCTCCGGCTCGACGTGGGTGAGAAAGACGGCGTCGAGCCGGCGGACGCTATGGGGCCAGACCGCCTCCAACGCGCCCAGGCCCGCCCCCGAGTCGAACAACACGGCGCGATCGCTGCCGCATTCACCGACGAGATACGCGTTGGCCACGCCGATGCCATGCGCCATCCGCAGCGGCCAGACACAAAACGGCAGCACGCCGATTTCCGCCTGCGGATAGCGGCCCGTGCCGAGCGCGCAGAGCCCGACCTCGTTGAGGCCGAGCGCGGCCGCCAGCAACCGGAGTTCGTCCGTGGTCAAATCCGAGCGGTAGTCGATCGCATCAAGAATCCGGCCCGCCCGCACCCCGGTGCGCACGGCGAGCGACTCGTCGGTCAACCCGGCGCGGTGCATGGCCTTTTCGAGCACGTCGCCCAACTCGTCCTCGAGCGGCGGATTGGAGGGAATGTTCACGACCCACGGAGCCTACGGAACAACCGCGGGGAAGTGCAAAATTGATTTTGTTTTTTCGCACGGTTGCCGCACCGTCGGCGCATGGACGCCGGACAACAGGAAATCCTCGACATCTTCACCCGCACGCGCGCGCTGCTCCAGGGGCACTTTGTGCTCCGCTCGGGGCTGCACAGCGGGCACTACTTTCAATGCGCGCAGGTCTGTCAACGCATGGACGCCGTCGAGCGGCTCGCCGAGCTGCTCCTCGCGAAAGTGCGGGCCGAAGGGCTCGTGTTTTCCACCGTGCTGGCCCCGGCGATGGGCGGCCTCGTGATCGGCCAGGAACTCGCGCGCCAGGCAAAGGCCCGCTACATTTTTGCGGAGAAGGAAAACAATGTCCTCGTCCTGCGCCGCGGTTTCACGCTCGCCGCGGGCGAGCCCGTGCTGGTCGTCGAGGATGTCGTGACGCGCGGCGGCCGGGTGCTCGAAAGTCTCGAGATCGTGCGCCAGGCCGGCGGCACGGCGGTAGGCGTCGCAATGCTGGTGGACCGCAGCGCCGGGGCCGCGCGCTTTACCGTGCCGGCGGTGTCGCTGCTGGAGCTCAGTTTTCCCACCTATCCGGCCGACGCCGTGCCGGAGTGGCTGGCGAAAATGCCGGTCGAGAAGCCGGGGAGCTGATCCCCCCCTGCCCTGCGCCACGTCCGCCCACGACCGAGCCCGGCTCAACGGCCGGCCGAAGGCACGGTAATGACGGCGAAGCGGATTTGGCCGCGATAGTAGACCGTGAGCAGATTGTTTTCGCCGGGGGGCTTGAGGGCGGCTTTGGCAGCCGCCAGATCGGGCACGGGCCGCCGGTTCACCTCAATGATCACGACATCGGCGGCGAGGCGTTCGCGGAACGGCGAGTCTTCGGCGAGATCGGTGATGATCAGACCGCTGATCCGCGGGTCAACGATGCCCAGGCGGCGCCGCGCTTCGTTCGTGAGCGGCGTGACGTTCACGCCCGGGAAGAGTTCGTTGGGATTCTCGGTGAGGGTCCCGAGCGTGACGTCGACGATCTTCTCTTTGCTGTCGCGCATGACTTTGATCTTCGTGACCGAGCCGGGGATCATTTGGGAAATCCGGAGACGCAGATCTTCGAGGGACGTCACGGTGTAGCCATCGACGCCGAGGATGACATCGGTGCGCTTGAGTCCGGCTTTCTCCGCGGGACTGCCGGCATCGATGTCGGTGATGAGGACGCCCTTGGTGTCCCTGGGCAGACCGAGTTGCTCGGCGACGTCGGGGGTGACGCTGTCGGGGCTCTTGACGCCAAGGTAACCGCGGGAAACGCGGCCGGTGGCGATCAGGCTGTTCATGATCGACGCGGCGAGGTTCACCGGAATGGCGAAGCCGATTCCGATATTACCGCGCGAAGGCGAGAGGATCGCACTGTTGATGCCGACCAGCCGGCCCTTGGCGTCGACGAGGGCGCCGCCGGAATTGCCCATGTTGATCGCGGCGTCGGTCTGGATGAAATCTTCGTAGCCCCCGTCGAGGATGCCAACCTTGTTACGGCCCTTGGCGGACACAATGCCCATGGTGACGGTCTGGCCGACGCCGAGGGGATTGCCGACCGCGAACACAATGTCGCCGACGCGCAGTTTCTCGCTGTCGGCCAAGGTTACGGAGGGCAGTGTTTCCGACTCGATCTTAATGACGGCCACGTCGGTTTTCGGATCGGTGCCAATGACCTTCGCGATGAATTCGCGGTCGTCGGAAAGCGACACCTTGAGTTCATCGGCGCCTTCAACGACGTGGTGGTTGGTGAGAATATAGCCGTCAGCCGAGACGATGACCCCGGAGCCCATGCCCTCCTGCTTGCTCTCGCGTTCCTGATCCTGGAGGCCCGGGAAGAACTGGCGGAAGAGCGGATTCACCTGGACGCGCTCCTTGATGATTTTCGTCGAGTAGATGGACACGACCGCGCGCTGCACGGGTTCCACGACGTCGGCGTAGCTGGTGACAACCGCCGATTTCCCCGCGGAGATCGGCGAGAGATCGAGCCGCAGTTCGGGCTTTTTGTTCGGCACCGCGGCGGCCTTGGCCTCTTTGGCGCCCTTGGCGGCGGCGAATGACTCGGAGACAACGGCCGCCAAGGCGGCGGCGAGGAAGACGCGGGCGAGAAGCGGAGAGTTCATGGAGAGACGCACGGCCCGACGATGAACCGGGATGGCCCCGAGCGCAAATCTCCAGCGCGTCCGGCTTCCGGCGGCGCGTCGCCGCCGCGGGACGCACGCCCCTGCCCCGCGGCATCAGATGCCCTTGATGCGAAAAAGACTGGTGACGCTTTCGTTGCTGTTGATGCGTTGGATGGCCTGACCGAGCAACGGGGCGATGCTGAGCACGGTGATGGGGAGGCCGTGCGTATTGACGGGCGTGGAATTGGTCGTGATGAGCTCGTCGATGAGCCCGCTCTTGAGCCGCTCGATCGCCGTCTCGTTGAGAATGCAGTGGCTCACGGCGGCGCGGATGCTGCGGGCGCCGTGTTCCCGGAGAATTTTTGCGGCGGCGCAGAGCGTGCCGGCGGTTTCCGTGATGTCGTCCACCAACAATATGTCGCAGCCGTCGACTTCGCCGACGACATTGATGGCTTCGACCGTGGTGGCGCTTTTCCGTTTCTTCGCGACGAGGGCGAGGCCGGCGCCGAGGACGTCGGCATAGGCCGCCGCCATCTTCATGCCGCCGACGTCGGGCGAACAGACCACGAGGTTTTCGCGTTTTGTCTTCGCAAAATGTTCGAAGAACACCGGCGAGGCGAAGAGATGATCGACCGGGATGTCGAAGAAGCCCTGGATCTGCTGGCTGTGCAGATCCATCGTCAGGATACGCGTGGCACCCGCGGCGACGAGGAGGTTGGCGACGAGCTTGGCGGTGATCGGCACGCGGGGCTGATCTTTGCGGTCCTGGCGCGCATAGCCGTAAAACGGGAGCACGGCGGTGATGCGCTGCGCCGAGGCGCGGCGCGCAGCATCGATCATGATCAGCAGTTCGACGAGATGGTGGTTTGTCGGTGGGCAGGTGGACTGAATGATGAAGACGTCGTGGCCGCGGACGTTTTCATTGATCTTCACGAAGGACTCGCCGTCGGGAAAGCTGGTCACGGTGGCCTCGCCCAGCGGCTCGCCAATGGAGCGGCACATTTCCTCGGCGAGGATGCGATTGGAATTGCCCGTGAAGATTTTTAGCCGCGATTCGCTCATGAGGGCGGACGGTGGGGACGAACCGCACGCGGCGGAAGACTTTTCTGCGTCACGGCGTTCGGCCGAGCCGCGCCGGCGTGCCGGGCGGACCGGTTCGCCGCGGCCGAGCGCCCCTCAACCGCGCTGCGCCTCCAGCGCGGCGACGCGCTTAAAGAGGTCGGGCAGCCGGTGGTTCAGGATGACCAGGCGGCGTTCGAGCTGGTAAGGAATGGCCGGATTGCCGTTGACGAAGGTCCCCGCCGGGACGTCCGCCGTGATCGCGGCGCGCCCGCCGGCCTTGGCGCCTTTCCCGACGGTGAGGTGGCCGGCGATGCCCGCCTGCCCCCCAAAGACCACGTAATCGCCGAGGGTGGTGCTGCCCGAGATGCCCACCTGCGCACAAATGAGGCAGTGTTTGCCGATGACGACGTTGTGCGCGATCTGAACCAAGTTGTCGATTTTGGTGCCCTCGCCGATCTCGGTGCGGCTGAAGCGCGCGCGATCCAGCGTGCTGTTGGCGCCCACTTCCACATCGTCGCCGAGCCGCACGGAGCCCACTTGGGGAACCTTTTCGTGACGGCCTTGGGCGAACTCGTAGCCAAAGCCGTCGGACCCAATCACGACACCAGCCTGAAGGCGGACGCGCTGTCCGAGCACGCATTCGGTCGCGACCACAACGCCGGGCATCAGCCAGCAATCGTGACCAATCCGGGCGTTGCGCCCCACGAACACCTGCGCCTGAAGGTGAGCCCGTTCGCCGATGACGGCCCCGGCTTCGACGACGCAGAGAGGGCCGATCGTCGCCGTCGCGGCAATGTGGGCGCCGGACGCGACCGCGGCGGAGGGGTGCACGCCGGGCGAAGGCTTGGGCCAAAGGGACTGTTCGATCCGCGCGCAAACCCGGGCCAGCGCCATGGACGGGTTTTCCACCAGCAGGAACAGTTGGTTGGCCGACGGCTCGCCCACATAGTCGACGGGCAACAACACCAGCGAAGCGCGCGTCAGGGGGACTTCGGCTTTGTACTTTGCGTTGCCGAGAAAGGACAAGTCGCCGGGTTGCGCGGAGGCCAAGGCGGCGAGCGAACGAATGGTCTCGGTGGTGGCTCCGCGCGCCGCGACGGGCTGGACGATGGCGATGATATCGGAGGGGGAAAACGAGACCTGCATGAGACGAGCGTGGGCGTTAATCCGGACGGGGCAACGCGAAGTTACGGGGACGGGCTTTGGAGCACAAAAAAGCCCCGCTCCGTGAGCGGGGCTGGAACGTGGGCGGGTCGCGAAAGCGAACCGTCCGTTACTTCTTCGGCGCGAGGCCGGGGACCGTGATGGCGCCGGCCGGGGCCGCAGCCGGGGCAACGGCGGGAGCCGCCGGGGCACTGACCGGGCGGTCCTTGTTGATTTCCTTCAACACGTCCTCGGTGATGTCGAATCCGGCGTCGGCATAGATCAGGTTCGAGATGCCGATGCCCGTGGGGCCGGCTTTATCGAGGAGGACGGTGCCGCCCTTGCGCTTGGCCACGTCGGTCGCGATCTTGCTGATTTCCTCGAGCATCAGGCTGCGGAAGGTGTTGAGGCGCTGACTGAGGGAGTTCCGGGTGTTCTGGATGAAGCCCTGCACTTCGCGCTGCTTGGTCTGGATGCCTTCGAGCTTCTTCTGGGCCTCGGCTTGCGCCTTGGCTTTGGCCTCGGAGGTGAGCGTGGGGTTGTTCGACTGGTCGTTGAGGCTCTTGTATTCTTCGACGAGGGCGTTGCCCTCCTTGTTCATCTTGTCGACTTCTTCCTGCGCCTTGGCGTCGTCCGCCTGGATCTTGGCGTTCTGCTCAACCGTCTTGTAGTGGCTATCGTAGAGCTTGGCCATATCGACGACCAGCAGCTTGACGGCCGGCTGCGCGTTGGCCGCGAGGGAGAGCGCGCCGAGAGCGGCGATCGCAAGGAGAGTTTGGATAGATTTCTTCATGGGTGGGTTTAAAAACGGGAAAGCGGAACGAAACAGAATCAGAAGCGGGTGCCAAAGGAAAAATTGAACTGGTTGCCCTTCTTGGCATCCTTCGGGCCCTTGATGGGGATGCCGAAATCCAGGCTGAGGGGAGCACCGGCGACGAAGAGGCGCAGGCCGAAGCCGAAGTTGTCGGCGTAGTCGCGGGGATTGAAGTCGTAGGCGTTCTTGTTGACGAAACCGGCGTCGTAA
>CAJAYO010000279.1 GCA_903948415.1 uncultured Opitutia bacterium
AGCGCGTTCGCCGCGCCCTGCTTGATCGACTTGAGGTTGACGTCGATGCGGCCCGCAAAGCCGGCCCAGACCGGCGTGGTGTCCTTCACGGGGCCCGCGGGCTTGGCGGTGGAGGACGTTGTGGCGACCCGCGACGGGCTCGGCGCGGCGGGACGCGGAGCCGGGGCCGGCGCGGGCTTGGGGCCGGCGACGGGGGGAGTCAGGGCCTTCGGATCGACCGGGGGGGGCGCGCTGAGCGCGGAAAATGCCTGCAGGTCGTCGACGATCAACTGATCACCGGTGACCTTGCCCTCGAAGGAAACGAGCCCGGGCTTCATGCCTACCTTGCCCTCCAGCAGGAGGTCGGAACGGCGGTTGTCTTTCGTCACAACGAGCGGGATACGCACCACGCCCGAGTTCGTCGCGTCGAGTTTCGCCTCGACCCCGAGGTCCATCGAGCCGAGCGCCAGCGCGCCCTGGCGGGCGACGAGATTCTTGGCGGCGATGGTCACCTTGCCGTCCACCCCGTTGTTCATCGTGCCCTCGAACTTGGCACTGACCGAGCCGCGGATCACCGGGAGTTGGGCGGCAAGCGCGGGCTGTTGGGCGAGCGCCGAAAAATCGGCGTCCACCTGGCCCCGGCCCTTGGCCACGAGAGTCTTGTTTTTGCCGGCGGTGGGCGGCGTGGCTTCGCCGTTGACCGAGGCGGTCAGCACGGAAGTCTTGCCCTGCTTCAGTTCGAGCCGCTTCACGTCGGCGAACAGCGTGCCGCCCTTCCAGGTGGCGAGGAGATCGGTGGAGAAATCGGCGTCGCGGAGCAACGGCTGGTTGTCCATCGCGACGCTGACGCCGCGGGCCGAGATGGCTTCGACGGCGCGCACCTCGGCGGCATCGGCCCCCAGCATGACCACCTCGAGGGTGCCCGCCGCGAGCTGGCCGGCGAACGTCGACTTCGCCACATAGCCCTGCGCCCACACGAGCGGGATCTCGCCCCACTTCACGCGGAGCGCGGGTGCGGCGGCGTTGGGCACGCTGGGCGATTGTTTCGCGAGATCGAGGGTGATCGGCTGCAAGGCCTCCACGGAGGCCAGCGCCACCCCACCCTCGCGGTCGATCTTCGTGGAGAGCGCCGCGATCTGGACGGACCCGCCGTCGTGCCGGCCCTTCGCGTTCACCGACAGAGTCAACGGTCCGACCTCGGCCGGCAGATAGGGCTTGGTGAGTGCGACCAGCCTGCCCTGCAACTGCGCGGTGAAGGCGGTGACGGGCTTGGCGGTGCTGCCGGCGGCGGGAAGCGCGACCTCGGCATTGAGGGCGCCGCTCACGGTATCACCGTCCGGGGTGGAGAGGGCGAGCTTCGCCAGCTCGGCGATCACGCGCGTGGGCGTATAGTCGACGCTCGGGCTCACCGCGAGGGTCAGGCGATCGACGAGGGGCTTGTCGCCTTCCTTCAGCGTTACGGCGCGGAGCGTGAGCGGCTCGGCCGTGGTGAGTTTCACGCGGCTGCCATCGAGCTCGGCGTTGACGACGAAAACGCCGGAAAGGTCGCCCGTGATCGTGCGCGGCTTCACCACCGGCTGCGCCCACCCGAGCGGAACCGCGATGAGCGCGACGCGCGCGAGTTCCGCGCCGGGGCGTTCGGGCGTGAGGCGCTTGTCCTTGAAATTGAATGACAGTTTTTGCTGCGCGGCGACCGTCACGAACTTCCGGCCGTCCTCGGCGGCGACCTCGAACTCGAGGCGGCCCAGCTGGGCGGATTCCTTGGAGCTGCCGCCTGCGAACGCCGTGCGCACCTGCAAGGTGCCGATGGCGGCGAGTTCGGCGCCGAGTTTTTCCAGACGGGAAATCTTGCCGGTCACTTCGCCCGCCGTCGTCGCGGCGCCGGACTCGAGATTGTAGGTGAAGCTCCCCTTCCCCGCCAACGCCACCTCGGGCAGCCCGAAGCCCGCCAGCGCGGCGGCGAGCTGTTCGCTGCGCACCGCCAGATCCCATACCCCGCTCAGGACGGGCCGGCCGGCCGCGTAGTCGACCTGGGCGTTGAGCAACGGCTCGACCGCGGTGCCGCGGACCAGCGAGACCCGGGCGACGATGCGCTCGCCGGCGTTGGCGGCGGGCTGTTCCAGTTTCAAATTCAGTTTTACGCGATCCGCGGGCAGGCCCGGGCCGGTCACACCGGCGTCGGCGACCACGTCGATCGCGTCGACGCGCAGGTCCGCCGTCGTGCGCAGTTTCACCTCGCCGTTTACCTGCGCGCCTGTGAGCGGAGCGTCCTTGCGGGAATCGGCGAATGTGACCGTCCAGGTCAGCGTGCCGAACTGGCCGGGCGCGATCCCGCCGCCCTCGAGTTTAAGCGCCGCACTCTGGCTGTCGGGCAGGAGCACCTTGGCGTCCACCTCGAGGCGGCCGAGCCGAACCTCGCCCGGGAGCTTGATGGCATTGAGGACACCGGCGAAGGGCGCGAGGGCCGCGGCGGCCGGCGGCGTGGCCGGCTTGGCCGCAGGTTTGCGTGCATCGACCTCAACGCCGCGCACGACGACCTTGCTCACGTTAATTTTCTTCCCGGAAAGATAGTCGGTCGCCGAGTAAGCCGCGGTGATTTCCTTCACGCTGACGATCGTGCCGTCCTGCACCACGCGCACATCGCGCAATTCGGCCGAGGTCAGCCCCGCCGCCACGTGGCCGACTTCGAGGCTCAGTCCCGGCTGGCCGCTGAGGACCCGCCGCACCGCCCACGTTTGCACCCCGGGGGTGAAGGCGAGCAGCACGGCAAGCAGGACGAGCGACGCCAGGCTGGCGACGATAAGGAGCGGGATTTTCAGGCGTTTCATGACGGAAGGAAGGGGCTTAACGGGCGATTGGTGGCACGAAGGACGCCCGTGACAAGCCCCGGTTCCGCGGGAAAAAAAATTAGAAGGCGGACAAACCGTCCCGGCGAAGAAACGCGCGCGTTCGCCGATGCCCCGCCTCCGTGATCAGAGCGAAAGCCGCAGGCCGTCGTAGGCAAATTTGATTCCGCCCGGCAGCGCCGCCTCGGCCGGGCCGTGGTCGGTGTGATGCGTCACATGCGTAAGCCAAGTCTGCGGCGCACCGATCTCCGCGGCGGCGGCGCACGCCTCGGGGATGGACAGATGCGAGGGGTGCGGCTCCGGCCGCAGACCGTCGAGCACGAGAATGTCGGCCCCGCGCGCAAATTCCACGCCCTCGCGGGGCACGCGTTTGCAGTCGGTGTAGTAAACGAGTTTTTTTCCGCTGCTGCGCTCGGTGAAGACGAGCCCGAGGGTGTTGACCCCGCCGTGCGGCAGCAGCGTCGATTGAATCGTGCCCTCCGGCAATTCGAGGAGCGTCGGCATCGCCACGAGCTTGAACGCCGCATAGCCTTTCGCGATCGGACGCTCGGCCATCGCGTAAGGATACATCGCCAGCACCCGGCCCATGCCCTCCTCGGTCGAATAGACCGTGAGCGCATTGCCCCCGATCAGGTCGCAAAAGCGCCGGAGATCGTCCATGCCCGCCACATGATCGGCATGGCCGTGGGTCAGGATAAAGACGTCGAGCCGGCGGATTTTTTCCCGCAGGCACTGCATGCGGAATTCCGGCGGCGCGTCCACCTGCACATGGAGCCCGTCCATCACGACGTGAATGGAGGCGCGCGTGCGGCGGTTGCGCGGATCGTCCGACGCGCACACGGCGCACTCACACGCGATCATCGGCACGCCCTGCGACGTGCCCGTGCCAAGAAAAATCACTTCCATGGCTCCACCTGAGCCGGCCCACCCACGGAAGTCGAGGCGGTGCTGCACCCGACCCCCGCTTCAGATCACTTCGCGGTAGACATCCGGATGCGGCCGGGCGATGACCGCCGCGTTGACGAGCATGCCGGCGTCGGCGATCACCGCGCGACCGGCGGCCACGGCGGTCTGCACGGCGGCGATGTCGCCGGTCATGGTCACGAAGGCCTTGCCGCCGAGCGCCATCGCGACGCGCACCTCAAGCAACTGCACGGGCGCGCTCTTCGCGCAGGCATCGGCGGCGCGGATCAACGTGGCGACGTTGAACGACTCGAGAATGCCCAAGGCTCCGCTCGGCGGCGCGACCGACGTGCGGCCGAGCGCGGTGATCACATCGGGGTGGATGCGGGTGATCACGATCCGGTCGATCAGGCAGCCGTCCGCCGCCTCGGCTCCGGCGTCCACCGCGCTTTTCACGCCGGACGCATCACCCGCGACCAGCACCATGTATTTGCCGGAACAAATCGACCGCGACAGCAGGAGGCGCACGTTGCCGGCCTTGAGCGCCGAGTCGGCGACGAGAAAGCCCGCCACGACGCTGGAGAGTTCGATCAATCCGATGGATTTTTCAGTCATGAGAATCGCTTAGCGGGTCAGCACGATGTGGTTCGCCGTCACCTCGGCGATCGTCCCGGCAAACGGGGCATGCACGGCCGCGCCCAGCGCCTTTTCCGGCACGTCGCTGAGCACCTGCCCTTCCCCCACCCGGTCGCCCGCCCGGACGAACGCCTGGCCCGGCGAACCGGCGCTCTGCTTGAGCAGCAGCACCACACGGGCCGGAGCGAGCGACAGATCCGCGAACGGCGCCGGATGCTCATACTGCAGGATGTGCATTTTCTTCATCAGCGTCTTGATCGGGACGCGGCGCCCGTCGCGCATCGGGTGCGGCTTCACCGTCGTCGCGCCCGACCACTTCACGTTCGCTTTCTTCAACTCGGCCTTCGCCTGGTCGCAGGCCTCCTTCGGGTAAAGTTCCTCGGGGCAGGCGTAGAGCGTGCAGAGGCCGCAGGCGCAGCACAGCGCCGCCCACTCGTTCCAATGCGCCGCGCCCGTCGCGGTAAACGCCAGCGACCGCATCACCTGATGAGGCTCGACGGCGTAGCCGAGCAGGTAGCGCGGGCAATACTCCGTGCAATAGCGGCACTGGTCGCACGCGGATTTGCCGATGGCGTTTTGCATCGGCGACGGCTTCAGCTTGCGCGCGATGACGCGATGCTCGCGCGCGAGCACAATCACGCCGCCGGTCGTCTTCGTAACCGGTCGGTCGAGGTTGTCCGTCGTCTCCCCCATCAGCATGCCGCCGATGCAAAACACCGGATCGGCAACCGTCGGCCCGCCCGCCGCCGCGATGCAGTCGCGCAGACTGGTGCCGATCGGCACGGTGAGTGTTTTCGGCTCCCGCACCGCTCCGGCGATGGTCAGCGTCTTGTGGGTCACCGCGCGACCGTCCACGGCCGCCGCGATGTTGACGAAGGTTTCGACGTTGCAGACGACTGCGCCGACTTGGATCGGAATGCCGGTCGGCGGAATCAGCCGGCCGGTCGTGGTGTAAACCAAATCGTATTCGTCGCCCGCCGGATAGTAGTCGCCGAGCAAATGGACGCGCACGGCGGTGCCGCGGCAGGCCGCCTCGACCGCTTCGACGGCGTGCTGGTTCTTGGCCTTGATCCCGACGATTCCGGCCGCGGCGCCCACGGCCTGCATCGCGAGTTCCACGCCCTTCACCATCGCGGCGGCGTGCCGCTCCATGACGACGGCGTCCTTGTGCAACAACGGTTCGCACTCGGCCCCGTTGGCGATCACGGTGTCGGCCTTGGCCGCGAGTTTCACCGCGGTCGGGAATCCTCCGCCACCTGCACCGACCACGCCGGCCCGCCGGACTTGTTCGACAAGATTGGTGACCATCCAGTCCCGTATGCGGGGGCACCCCCACCGGTGCAAAATTAAAACGTGGGGGACATCGCCGCCGCCAAAACAAAAAAGGCGCCCCGCTTTCGCGGTGCGCCTTTTTCAAAAACGAGCGGAGAGGACTCCGCGCGGACTTTAGCTTAGTAATCCATGCCGCCGCCGCCGCCGTGACCATGGCCACCGCCGCCGGGAGCTTCTTTCTTCTCCGGGATCTCGGTGATCATGCACTCGGTCGTCAGGAGGAGACCGGCGATCGAAGCCGCGTTCTGCAGCGCGGTGCGGGTGACCTTCGTCGGGTCAACCACGCCGGCCTTCACGAGGTCCTCATACTTGTCGGTCGCAACGTTGTAACCGAAGTTGCCCTTGCCGGCGAGAACTTCGCCGACGACAACCGCGCCTTCAACGCCCGCGTTCGAGCAGAGCATGCGGATCGGGTGCTCGATCGCGCGACGCACGATCTGGGAACCGATCTTCTCATCACCCTCGAGGACGAGAGCGTCGATGGCCTTCGCGGTGCGGAGCAGCGCGACGCCGCCGCCGGCGACGATGCCCTCTTCCACCGCAGCGCGGGTGGCGTGGAGAGCGTCTTCGACGCGGGCCTTCTTTTCCTTCATTTCAACTTCGGTGGAAGCACCGACGTTGATGACGGCGACGCCGCCGGCCAACTTGGCGAGACGCTCCTGGAGCTTCTCGCGATCGTAGTCGGAGGTGGTCTCGTCGATCTGGCGACGGATCTGCTTCACCCGGCCTTGGATCTCGGACGACTTGCCGGAACCCTCGACGATGGTGGTGTTCTCCTTGTCGACGACGATGCGCTTGGCGCGTCCGAGGTCGCTGATCTGGAGGTTCTCGAGCTTGAGGCCGAGATCGTCCGTGATGCAGCGGCCGCCGGTGAGGACCGCAATGTCCTCGAGCATGGCCTTGCGGCGATCGCCGAAGCCAGGGGCCTTGACGGCGCACACATTGATCGTGCCGCGGATCTTGTTCACGACGAGGGCCGCGAGGGCTTCGCCTTCAACTTCCTCGGCGATGACGAGGAGGGGCTTGCCGCTCTTGGCGACAACCTGGAGGAGGGGAAGGAACTCTTGGAGGTTCGAAATCTTCTTCTCGTGAATGAGCACGTAGGCGTCCTCGAGGACGGCCTCTTGGGCTTCCGCGTTGGTCGTGAAGTAGGGCGAGAGGTAGCCCTTGTCGAACTGCATGCCTTCGACGACGTCGAGGGTGGTCTCGATCGACTTGTTCTCTTCGACCGTGATCGTGCCGTCCTTGCCGACCTTGTCCATGGCGTCGGCGATGATGTTGCCGATCTCGTCATCCCAGTTGGCGGAGACGGTGGCGACTTGGCGGATTTCCTCGCGGTCGGAGACCTTCTTGGAAATACGGGCGAGTTCCTTCACGGCAGCGTCAACGGCTTTGTCGATACCGCGCTTGAGGAAGATCGGGTTCGATCCGGCGGTGACGTTCTTGAGACCCTCGCGGTAGATGCCCTCGGCGAGGACGGTCGCGGTCGTGGTGCCGTCACCGGCGGCGTCGGAGGTCTTGGAAGCGACTTCCTTCACCATCTGGGCGCCCATGTTCTCGTAGGGATCGGGAAGCTCGACTTCCTTGGCGACGGTTACGCCGTCCTTGGTGACGGTCGGGGAGCCGAATTTCTTGTCGATGACGACATTGCGGCCCTTGGGGCCGAGGGTGACTTTGACGGCCTTCGAGAGAAGTTCGACGCCGCGGAGGATTTTCTGACGAGCGGTCTCGTCGAAGATGAGTTGTTTAGCTGCCATGTGATTATGTGATTATTGACTGGTTGAGGAGGGAGGGCGGAAGCAGGCTCAGCCGATGATGCCGAGGATGTCGTCTTCGCGCACAAGGGTGTATTTCTTGTCGTCGATCTTCACTTCGGTGCCGCCGTATTTGCTGATGAGCACCTTGTCGCCGACTTTGACTTCGAAGGTGGACATCTTGCCGTCCTCGCCCTTCTTGCCGGTGCCGAGGGCGATGACTTTCGCCTCCTGCGGTTTTTCTTTGGCGCTGTCCGGAATGATGATTCCGCCGCGGACTTGTTCTTTTTCTTCGATGTGCTCGACGAGAACACGATCACCGATGGGTTTGATTTTGACGTTGGCCATATGTGGTTGGGTTATTTCTGGACTAGAGGTGGCTGTTTTTGGGTTTTCGACCAAGCGAGCCCGCTGCGAAAAAATCGCGGCGGGCTCACCTTGGGCTGAAAATTATTTCTTCTTGGTGTTGTCGTCCACGACCTCGAAGTCGGCATCGACGACGTCGGCCTTCTTCTCGGTTTTCTTCGGGGAGCCTTCGGGCTTTGCCTCTGCGCCCGCGTCGGCAGGGCCCGCTCCGGCCGTCGCGCCCGCGGCCTGCGCCGCTTTCTGCGCCTCGGCATAGAGCTCACCGCCGATGGCGGTGAGTTTTTCCGTCGCGGCTTTCATGCGCGCACCATCGTTGCTCTCGAGATCCTTCTTCGCGTCGGCGATGGCCGTCTCAAACTTGGATTTCAACTCCGCCGGAAGCTTGTCGCCGGAATCTTTCAACGTCTTTTCCAGCTGGTAGATCGTGGAATCGAGCTGGTTCTTCGTCTCGACGGCCTCCTTGCGCTTGCGGTCTTCCTCGGCGTGGAGTTCAGCCTCCTTCGTCATCTTCTCGACCTCTTCTTTGGACAGGCCGGACGAACCCTGGATGGTGATCTTCTGGTCCTTGCCCGTGCCGAGATCTTTGGCCGAGACGTGGAGGATGCCGTTCGCATCGATGTCAAAGGTGACCTCGATTTGCGGCGCGCCGCGCGGCGCGGGCGGGATGCCATCGAGCTTGAAGGTGCCGAGCGTCTTGTTGTCGCGGGACATCGGGCGCTCGCCCTGAATCACGACGATTTCAACGCCGGGCTGGTTGTCGCTGTAAGTGGAGAACGTCTGCGTCTTCTTCGACGGAATCGTGGTGTTGCGCGGGATCATCGGCGTGGCCACCTGGCCCGCCGTCTCGATGCCCAGCGTGAGCGGCGTGACGTCGAGCAACAGCACGTCACGGACTTCGCCCTTGAGCACGCCGCCCTGTACGGCCGCGCCGATGGCGACGACTTCGTCGGGATTGACGCCCTGATGCGGGGCTTTGCCGCCGAGCTTGTGGGCAATCTCCACGACCTTGGGCATGCGCGTCATGCCGCCGACGAGCACGAGTTCGTCGATCTGCGCCGACGTGAGTTCCGCGTCCTTCAAGCAGCTCTTGAACGGGGCGAGGCAGCGTTCGAACAGCGGGTCGCAGATTTGCTCCATCTTCGCGCGACTGAGCTGCACATTGAGGTGCTTCGGGCCGGACGCATCGGCGGTGATAAACGGAAGATTGATGTCCACGGACTGCGTGGACGAGAGCGCGATCTTGGCCTTCTCGGCCTCTTCCTTCAGACGCTGCAGGGCCATCGGATCCTTGCGGAGATCGATGCCGTTTTCTTTTTTGAACGTATCGACGAGCCAGCCGATGAGCGCGTCATCCCAATTGTCGCCGCCGAGGTGCGTATCACCGTTGGTCGCTTTGACCTCGAAGACGCCGTCACCGATTTCGAGCACGGACACGTCAAACGTGCCGCCGCCCAAATCGAACACGGCAATCTTCTCGTCCTTCTTCTTGTCGAGGCCGTAGGCGAGCGACGCGGCCGTCGGCTCATTGATGATCCGGAGCACCTCGAGACCGGCGATCTTGCCGGCATCCTTCGTCGCCTGACGCTGGGAATCGTTGAAATAGGCGGGGACGGTAATCACCGCCTGCGTGACCTTTTCGCCGAGATAAGCTTCGGCGTCGGCCTTGAGTTTGCCCAGCACGAATGCCGCGATCTGCTGCGGCGCGAACTGCTCGGCCTTGTCGCCGGATTGCACTTCGATGTAGGCATCGCCGTTCTTGCCCTCGACGACCTTGAACGGCATGTTCTTCGCCTCGGCGCTCACCTCGGAAAACTTGCGTCCAATCAGACGCTTCGCCGAGAAAACGGTATTGCGCGGGTTGGTGACGGCCTGGCGCTTCGCGGCCTGTCCCACCAAGCGTTCGCCCGTCTTCGTAAACGCCACGACCGACGGCGTGGTGCGGGCGCCTTCAGCGTTGGGGATAACCACCGGCTCTCCGCCTTCCATAACGGCCATGCAAGAGTTGGTGGTGCCTAGATCGATGCCAAGAATGCGACTCATGATAGCCCCCCTCAGCAATGCATGTGCCCGGATCACGAAAATGCTTTTAGTTGATGAGCTCCAGCGATTAGAAAACATATCCTGCATTATCTACCTCCGCCGAATGCGTCTGTTTCACGCCAGACTGTCCCACTCGTGGCGCACTTTACGGCGCAAGATCATGAAATCGTGTCCCAGTGGGTCACGCAGTTGAATATCCCGCTTTAGCGTCTACGGTGCGCGCATGGACATGGAAATTAAGCTGCCCGACGAGGTGCCTCTCATGACGCTGCCAAACACCGCGTTTTTTCCGCAGGCACTCATGCCGCTCCACATTTTCGAACCGCGCTACCGGCACATGCTGCGTGATGTGCTGGGGTCCAACCGCCTGTTCGCCGTCGCCGGCCTCAATCCCCGCCGGGGCGACGACCCGGGACAATTCGAGCCGCCCCATCGCGTCGCCACCGTTGGCATCGTCCGTGCCTGCCAAAAAACCGAGAACGGTACGTCCAACCTGCTCCTGCAAGGCCTTTGCCGCGTCGAAATCGCCCAGATCGTGACCGACGAACCCTACCGGCGCATCCGCATCCGCGCGCTCGCGAGCCAGCCCGGCGCCGACGACAACACCCCGCTCCGCCGGGAACTCGCGCGTCTGCTGGCCTTGAAGCTGAAGCTTTCCGCGTCCAACGGCCCTGGTCCCGGGGAGATGGCCGCGTTCCTCCGGACCGTCGATGACCCCGAGGCCTTCGTCGACATCGCCGCCTTCAGCCTGTGCGAAGACCCCAAGCTGAAACAGAAACTTCTCGAAACGCTCGACGTGCGCCGCCGGCTGGAACTGTTCAGCGAACGGCTCCGCGGGGACATTGCCGAACTCAAGCTCCGCCGAAAACTGCAGGGTCGGCTCGGTGACGACCGGATTTCGGACAACTAAAAACCCCGCGGGCGGTGAAGCCACGCGGGGTTTGGGAAACTGGAGCCGAGCATCGGAATTGAACCGATGACCCACGCTTTACGAAAGCGTTGCTCTACCAACTGAGCTAGCTCGGCAACTTACTGAGGTAACGATGAGTTACAACAGACTTTGTGTCCAGCGATATTAGTTTTTAAACCCAAGTTGTAACCGCAACCTTTCGGGCATGAATACCGCGGCTCTTACAGAGACTGCGGCTGCTCGAAAGGTTGTGTTCCATCGTGTGGCGGAGAACCTCTATCGTTTGGAAACGAGTCGCGCGTATTACGCTTTGGTGAAACGCGGTGACAAGCAATTTCGGCGATCTCTTCGCACCAAGGAGCGAAAGCTAGCCGAGCGCCGCCTCAAGGAATACCGCAGCGAGGTCGGGAATCTGCGGATTACCGAAGACCCCTTTCTATCGTTCGCGGACATCGCCAAACGCGGGATGGCGGTCACCTCCCCCACGCTCAAGGCCAGCTCCGCCCTCCGCCGAGCGCAGTGCATCAAGCAACTCCTCCCCTCCTTCGCCGGCCTCGCGATTCGCAACATCCAGCGCCAGCACCGCGAACGCTGGTTAACCGAGCGCGGGCCGACGTTGGCGGCCATGTCCATGCACCGTGAGCCTGAACTCAGGCGGGGCGTGTTCGGGTATGCCGAAAAGCTCGGCTTGATGCTCAAGCACCCGGCCGAGGACCTTGAGCGCCGCCGTGTCGTGCAGGCTCCAATGCAGATTCCGACCCGCGACCAGTTCAAGCAGTTCGTCGCCACGATCCGGGCGTCAGACGGACGGGCCGACCGCATCAGGAGGTCGCAGCCAGGTGCCGACCTCGTTGAACGCCTCGCCTTCTCCGGTTGCCGGCTGAGCGAGGCGACCTCGATCCGATGGCGCGACGGAGACTTTGTGGAGACCACCGTGACCGCAGACGAGGAAGGCACCCAGAACCACGAGCAGCGCACAATTCCGATGACTTCGGCGCTGACGGGCCTCCTTGTCAGGCTGAGCGACGAACGCCAGCCGCTGCCCGGGGATTTCATCAGTCAGATCGACCGCACCAAGGAGTGCCTGCAAACGGCCTGCCGGCGTTTGGCCTTCCCGCAGTTCGCAGACCAAGATTTCCGGCACTGCTTCGCGACAACGTGCAGTGAGGCCGGGCTGGATAGACCCACCGTGAGCCGTTGGCTCGGGCACAAAGACGGCGGCGCGCTGGCCATGCGGGGGTAGGGTCACCTTCGCCAAAAGCACAGTTTCGCCGCAAACAAGAAGGGGAGTGTCTAGCCCGGGCCCGGCTCAGCCGTTGCCGGCAGTAGATCCAGCCTGACCTTATATTGTATTGCCCTTGCATTTAGTTCAGCTAATAGACTCCCATGCATCCGGCGGATGAATCATGGATGAATCATTAAAGCGGAAAGGGAATTACGCGGATCCCGAGAACGACAAGAGGACTGATTATCAGGAACTCCAAGCCAACTTTGGCCGTTGGCTCACTGTCTCATCCGAAGCAAAAATTGCCGCTGAAGTTGTGAAGGCCGCGGCTAAAGCTGCGGCCGAAGTCGTTGAGAGCTCCACACGAGTTGCGGCCGAAGTTGTCGCAGCCGCCGCGCAGGTCGCCGCCGCCCAGGTCGCCGCCGCCCAGGTCGCCGCCCAAGTCGCCGCCGCCCAGGTCACCGCCGCCCAAGTCGCCGCCGCCCAAGTCGCCGCCGACGAAGTCGCCGCCGACGAAGCAAAAAAGGCCATCGCCAGATTCGAAGATAAAACAGCCACGGTCAGCGTTGAAGTGGCCGAAGCCAAACTTGCCGCAGCGACCATCACCGCTGCCCGTGCCAAAAAAGTTTCCGAAGATGCGGCAGCACGCATAATAGCA
>CAJAYO010000280.1 GCA_903948415.1 uncultured Opitutia bacterium
CGAGACAGACAAGTTTGCCAGCAGCACGGGCCCGCTGGCCGGACTCGGGGCCTGACGCTTCCCGGGTCCCGCGCGGAACCTTTTCCACTGACCGCCCCATTTTTAACTTTGGCTTCCACTTCCAATAAACCCTCTATGAAAACTTACCGTCGCGTGGCCTTGGCCGTGCCCCTCCTGTTCCTGCCCCTCGCGGCCCTGGCCCAATCGGCTCCGCCCGCCGCCCCGGCGGCCACCGCCACTCCGGGCTCAAGCTCCACGGTCACCCTCTCGCCCTTCGAAGTGCGCACCGAGAAGGATGAGGGCTACGCCGCCTCAAACACCCTCTCCGGCACGCGCCTCAACTCGAGCCTCGCGAACATCCCCGCCTCGATCCAGGTGCTCACAAAGGCGCTGATTCTCGACCTCAACGTCACCGACTACGAGGGCTACCTCAACTTCGCCACCAACGCCGGACGCGACTTCAGCGACGTCACCGGTCTGGCCTCCGTGCAGCAGGGCAACAACCAGATCCGCATCCGCGGCTTCACCGGCGCCGCGCAGACGCGGGACTACTTCCAATCCATCACGCGCTCCGACCGTTTCAGCATCGATCGTTTCGAAGTCTCGCGCGGCCCCAACTCCATCCTGTTCGGCATCGGCGGCCCCGGCGGGGTGGTCAACGCCGGTTCCAAATTTGCCCTGCTCGGCTCGAAGGCCCGCGATGAAGTACGCGCCACGGTCGGCAGCTGGGCCAACCGCCGCGTCGAGGCCGACTTCAACCGCGAACTCGTCCGCGGCAAGTTCGCCGTGCGCCTCAACGGCCTCTTCGAGGACAAGGAGGGCTGGCGCGACTTCGAGTTCGAGAAACGCAAGGGCATCGCCGTCGCCACCGCGTGGCAGCCGGGGCGCACGACCCGCTTGCGCACGAACTACGAATACGTGGACACCCGGCAGCTCCAGGCGATGCCGTTTCCCGTCTCCGACTTTTCCGATGCCTGGGTCCGGGCCGGCAAACCGCTCGCGACCGGACCGATTTTCGAACTCGGCACGCCCGCCCCCGCCGGCACGCAGGCGACGTTCGCCAACCAGCTGCGCTTCGCCCCGCAGGTCAGCCCCAACGCCTATCGCTACGGCGACAACGCCGTCGTCGATGCGAATCCCACGCTCGCCGGCGCGCAGCGTGTGCGCTTCTTCGATACGCTCAACGGGCCCAACGCGACCAGCGGCGGCACGGTGACGAGCACCCTCTTCGATCAGGTGCCGGAAAGCGCCAATCTCGGCGGGCCCGGCAGCACGTCCAACAACCGCTACGGCCTCTTCACCGCGCTGCTCGAGCAGCGCCTCGGCCCGATCAACGTGGAGCTCGGCTACAACCGCCAGGAGGACATGTGGCGCTCCAACTTCGTGATCCCGTGGAATCTCATCGGCCTCCGCGGCGACGCCAACCGCGAGCTGCCCGGCACCTACCTGCCCACCGGCACACTCGGGGCGACGCCGCCCGGCCAACCGATCGCGAACGCATTCGCGCCGAATCCGTTTGCGGGGAAATTCTACGTCGAGGGCAACGCCGGCTACCGCCTCCAGCGCCGCGTGGCCGACAACTATCGCGCCACGCTCTCCTACGAACTCGACCTGCGCCGCCGCAGCCAGTGGCTCGGCCAGCACCAGATCGCCGCTCTCGCGCAGCGGGCGGACGACGAATTCTACAACGTCGCCTACAACGAATATAACGCCGCGGGTCGCGACAACACCCTCCCGGTCACCAACACGGCCAACGTCATCATCCGCCGCACCTATGTCGATTTCACCACGCCCGGCGGTGTGCGCGGCGCCCATGACCCATGGTCGACTCCGATCACCTCGCCCGGCGTGCGCCCCGAGTTTCTCAGTGCCGGGGGCGCCCAACGGACGTTCAACCGCACCGATACGGTGATGGCGGTGATGCAGAGCAATTTCCTCGAAGAGCGGCTCGTCGTCACGTTTGGCGCCCGCCGCGACCAGCAGGAGACCAACCGCGCCATCGGCAGCGTGCTGTTGCCGAACGCCGATCCGTTTGGCGGCACGCGCACGGAAAACACCGTCTACAGCCCCGCCGGCCTCACGAGTTTCTCCGGCAACACCCGCACGTTCGGCGCCGTCTTCCGCCCCGTGCGCTGGGCCGCGCTCGTCTACAACTCCTCCGACAGCGTCCGGCCCGTGACCAGTCGCGACCTGCTGGGCAACGCGCTCGCACCGCAGAAAGGGGTCGGCAAGGACTACGGCGCGCGCTTTTTCCTCTTGGACAATCGCGTCGTCCTCGGCGTGACCCGCTACGACACCGACAACGTCAACGGCATTTACGACCCCATCTCCACGCGCACGACGGCGATCCCCGCCATCGCCGGCATCTATCAGGCGTTCACCGATGCGGGGATCGCGGCAAAATATCAGTTCGCGAGCCTGTTCGCCGAGTCCCGCGACAACGGCAATTCCGACGGCGGCGGCTGGGAAGTCGAACTCACCGCCAATCCCACGTCCCGCTGGCGCGTCTCGCTCAACTACGGTCGCGCCGACCTCCAGCTGTCCGACGTCGGGCAGCGCATGGCCGCGTTCCTCAGCGCCGAGACGCCCTTCTGGCAGCGCAACGCCGCCGTGCCCTACCTCACGCGCAACACGAACCTCGAGACCTTCATCCGCACCCGCGACGGCACGCCCCAGCGGGATTTTGCGACCAACCCCGCGCGGGTCAGCGATGCGAGCGAGTTTGCGCGGAATATCATCGACACGAACAACCAGCAGGAAGGCCAGTCGCCGCTGCAGCACCAACGGGAGTCGTTGAATTTCTTCAACAGCTTCTCGTTTCCGAAGCTGCCGCTCCTCGGCGAGCGCTGCGGCGCCGGCTTCGGTGCGAGCTACCGCAGCGCCCCGGTCATCGGCTACAACGGCAAGACCCCGCTCTACGGCCAGAGCTTCGTGATCTGGAACGGCATGTTGAAAAAACGCTTTGAGCTCGCGCAGAAACGCGCCCTCGAGCTGCAGCTCAACGTGAACAACCTCTTCGGCGAGGAGGACATCTTGCCCTTCGCCGCGACGGCCGCCGGGGTGAACCGCTGGACCTACCAACGCCAGCGGCAGAGCTGGGCCTTGCAGGCGGCGTTCACGTTTTGAGCCTCCGGGGGCGCGCACGGCTTCCGCCCGCGCCCCCGCCTCCATCGCTCGCGTGCCCGCCCCCTCGACCCGCGCTCTCCCCCGGACGAGTGCACCGGAGCCCGGGCGTCCGGGGCGTGCCGCCGGGTGTCCACCACCGGCCCGACGAGGTGCGCAGGCCGGCGGCGGCCGCAACCGGATGTTTTTTGCGGGTAAACATGGACACGGTGCCGCGAACGCCAAACCTTCCCCGCGTTCTTTCGCCCATCATCCCCCTCTCCGCCCGGCGCCCCAGGCGCACGGCGTAAATCGCCTCACGGCTTGCGTGCGAGCGCCCCACGGCTCACGTGCCCTGCGTCCGATCCTGCGCCCGACCTGCCTCGGCTCCGCGTCGACCGACTCCTTTGGTTCTTTCCTGCGTCTTTGTCATTCCCATCCCCCGATCCCCACTTCCCTCATGCCTCTGAAAATCACTGCCCGCGCCCTCTGTGTCCTGCTTGTCTCGGTGTTCGTGGCCGGCCACGCGCCCGCCGCCGAGACCGCGAAGAAAAAAGCCGCTGCGCCCGATCGCCCCGCCCAGGTCGGCCCCGCCATCAACGAGAACAAGGCCACGCCCGTTTCGCGCCTCAAGGTCGCGCCCGGCTTCGCCGTCGAACTCATCTACTCCGTGCCCGGCGTCGAGCAGGGCTCGTGGGTCAACCTCTGTGCTGACGACCGCGGCCGCATCTACGCGAGCGATCAATACGGCGGCCTCTACCGCTTCACCCCGCCCGCCCCGGGCAAAACCCTGGAGCGCTCCGCCGTCGAGCAGATGCCCGCCCAGATCCGCGCCATCAACGGCATGGTGTTTGCGTTCGGCGCGCTCTACGCCGGCGTCAACGACTACGAGCAGAAGTTCCAGAGCGGCGTCTATCGCGTGACGGACAGCGACGGTGACGACCGCCTCGACAAGGTCGAACTGCTCCGCGCGTTTCAGTCGCGCGGCGATCACGGGGTGCACGCCATCGTGCCCACGCCCGACGGGAAGGCGCTCTATCTCGTCGCCGGCAACAATGCCAAGCCCACCGAGTTCGCGCCGACCTCGCAGGTCCCGCGCCACTGGGGCGAGGATCACCTGCTGCCGCGCATGCCCGACGGCCGCGGCCACAACCGCGATGTGCTCGCGCCCGGCGGCATCATTTACCGTTTCACGCCCGACGGGAAAACCTTCGAAGCGTACGCCTCCGGTTTCCGCAACATCTTCGATGCTTCCGTGAATCGGGACGGCGAGCTCTTCACCTACGACGCCGACATGGAGTATGACTTCAACACCTCGTGGTATCGCCCCACGCGCATCAACCACGTGACGAGCGGCTCCGAGTTCGGCTGGCGCAACGGGGCCGGGAAGTGGCCCGAGTTTTACGCGGACAACCTGGGCGCCGTCGTCAATATCGGCCCCGGCTCGCCCACCGGCACCGTCTTCGGCTACGGCGCAAAATTCCCCGCGAAATACCAGCGCGCCCTCTTCGCCCTCGATTGGAGCTGGGGCAAACTCTACGCCGTCCACCTCACGCCCGACGGCGCGAGCTATACCGCGACCAAGGAAGAGTTCATCTCCGGCACGCCGCTGCCGCTCACCGACGCGATTATCCACCCGCAGGACGGTGCGATGTATTTCGCCATCGGTGGCCGCCGCGTGCAGTCCGGCATCTATCGTGTTACCTACAAGGGCACCGAGTCCACCGCGCCCGACACCGCGCAACCCGCGGCCAGCCCGGCGCGCGACCTGCGCCGCTCGCTCGAGGTTTTCCACGGGAAAAAGGACGCCGCCGCCCTCGCGAAAGCCTGGCCGCATCTCGCCCATGCCGACCGGCACATCCGCTGGGCTGCGCGCATCGCGGTCGAACACCAGCCGGTCGACACGTGGGCGGAAAAGGCCCTCGCCGAGCGCGATCCGTCGATCCAAGTCGAGGCGCTGCTCGCTCTCGCGCATGCCACCGGCGTCTGCCCGCCGCACCGCGCTGGCGCCACGCCGCCCGTCGACCCCGCGCGCGGCGCCGCGCTGCTCGCCGCCCTCGCCAAGATCGACCCCGCCGCGCTCGATGCCACGCGCCAGCTGACGCGCCTCCGCACGATTCAGGTCGTGCTCAACCGCTTTGGTCTGCCCGACGCCGCCGCCGTGAAATCGCTCCTGGCGAAACTGGATCCGCTGTTCCCCGCCGCCACCCGCGAGGCCAATTGGCTGCTGTGCGAGACGCTCGTGTTTCTCCAGTCGCCGACCGTCGCCGCCAAGGCGATGGCGCTCATCACGGCCGCGCCCACGCAGGAGGAGCAGCTCGAGTACGCGCGGTCGCTGCGCATGCTGAAGGCCGGCTGGACCCTCGCCACGCGCACCGCCTACCTCGAATGGCTGCTCAAGGCCGTGAACTACCGCGGCGGCGCGAGCTTCGACAAGTTCATCGAATTCATCCGCAACGATGCGCTCACCACCTTCACCGACGCGGAGAAAACCGCGCTCGCCGCGCTCCTCGCGCGCAAGCCCGAGCGCAAATCTGTCCTCGAGAATCTCGGCGATATCTTCGTCGGGCGCACGCCCACCGCCTGGACGCTCGAGGAGCTGAGCGCCGCTTCGAAAAACGGGATGCACCACCGGAACTTCGAACGGGGGCGGAAAATGTTCGGCGCCGTCGCGTGCTTCGCCTGCCACCGCTTCGGCAACGAGGGCGGCATGACCGGCCCCGATCTCACCGGCGCGGGCGGGCGCTACAGCGCGCACGACCTGCTCGACCAAATCATCAACCCGAGCAAGGAGATCAACGAGCAGTTCGTCCCCAGCGTGCTCACCAAGCTCGACGGCAGCACCGTCGTCGGCGTCGTCACCAACCTCAACGGCGACACCGTGACCCTCAACACCGACCCCTCCGAGCCCAACAACCTCACGCGGGTGGACCGCAAGGAAGTGAAGAGCATCGAGCCCTCGCACGTCTCCCCGATGCCGCCGATGTTGCTCAACATGCTGACCAAGGACGAAGTCCTCGACTTGGTCGCGTATACGCTGAGTGGTGGCGATGCGAAGCACACGATGTTCGCCCGATGAGGTGGGCGCCCACCGGACGCGCGCGGTTTTTCCGGAAAAACCGCGCGCGTCCGGTGGGCGCCCACCTCATCGGGCGAACATCGTGTGCTTCGCATCGCCACCAC